>JAVWDK010000037.1:0-8388 GCA_036642175.1 Bacilli bacterium | reverse complement strand
CCCTTAATTTATTTTATTATAATATAGTCTCATCAAAAACACTATCATTAATTTTATTTTAATACTTATAATTAATTTAATTAAAGGCGTTTATATAATTTATAATATTTTCAATATTATTTTCTTGATAACCAACTATTTTTTTAACATATAAATTATTCTTAATAACATCTAATTCACCTAAATTTATATTATCCATTTTCTTTAATCGCGATAAACTAATTTTATTTTTAGACAAACAATTAACATAATCTTCTTCTTGATAACAAAATAAAGTTAATTGGTCATAATATTTTTCTTTAAGTTTATAAGCAATTAATAGCCCTTCTGGATCAAAATCACCATTATAATATAAATGATTCCCACTTAAAATTAGTTTTTCTATTATTTCATAAATGACAAAATTAGGGTTACCAGATGTAATTATAACTGAAGCATCAACATTTAATTGTAATAAAGCATTTAAAATAGAGGGATTTTCAAAGATAAATACTTTTTTAGATGCACTATCTACATTGGAAATCTTAGTTAAATTGTATAGATTAAGAATTAAAGGCTGATTAACAAAAACATTATCATTATCAATTTTTAAATTATAAGTAATAGCATAATTAGATATTGGATCAGCAACAATCCCCGCATTAAAATATAATTCTATCTTCTTAGTTCTACTTTTAGGATATTCTTTTTTTAATACATGACATAATCCATAAATAAACAAATTACTATTTTTACTATTTATATCTAAAAAGTGTGGGTCTTTTGCCCATTCACAAGCAAATATTGGTAAATATTTTGTCATATTATTAAAAGAAGGTAAATTATTTAAACATTTTACTATTTTTAACAAATCATTTTTAAGGATATCTTTATTTTGATTATATCTTTTAACAATTAATCGGTAGTCATCTTTTTTATTTAAAAACACAGTGTTTAACCATTCATAAGCTACATAGTCAGCATTCGCTAAAATACTTTCAAAAAATAGTTCTTTTTCTTTTTTTTGATAACTATATATTTGTTGATTTGTTGTAATCTCATCACAAAAATAATTATCTAATAATATTTTAAAATCAAAATCATTATACTTACTTTTATTCATAATTAATTTTATGTTTTTAAGAGAAATAGTTACTGTTTGTCCAACTAAATAATTAACGCCAAGAAAGCATGATAAATCTTTACTTTCTTCGCTAGTAATATTATCTAAAATTATACTGCCTGCAAATTTACCTGTTTTTATATATTTCTCTCTTAATTTTAAAAGCATTCGCTTAAATCCTTTATTATCTTTAAAATAATTCACATACATCGTCATTAACCTCATTTACAATTTCTTTTACTTTACCATTCCATTTATATCTTTCAACGCTTACTGTTTTTGAACCTACAGGTTTTATTAATTCGCATATGGAAAGCATTGGAATCGTATCATAATCTCCCCACAATGTTTGTGAATTAACAATAAAATCCAATTCTAATTTAGTCAAAATACCAAACATTTCTCGAATATTTACTTCATCCACGCCTGCAAAAGCTTCATCTAAAGCAATTATGCGAAGAGCATCTTTTTTAGCACCATTATATTTAGCAAAAACACTTGCAAATAAAGGAATATATGTAGCTTTAGCCCTTTCTCCACCACTAAACTTTGAATAAGCTTTATCTGTTAATTCTTTCTTAGCATCTCCAGTTTTTTGAAAAAGCAATTGAAAGTCAAACCAATTTCGATAATCAAGGACTTCTGAAATAATATTGTAATATGAAATATAATTCCCTTCATTCATTTCTAAAGCCTTTTTTATCTTTGACCTAAAGTGATTAGTTAGTAAATTAGCATCGCTTGGTTTTATTAATTTCGGATCCATTTTAAGTAGTTCTACTATCTTACTTGTATCTATTTCTTCTTCAGAAAGAGCAGATTTACCATTCCAACAAAGCCCAAGCCCTAAAGAACTAAATTGTTGCATTTCCTTCATAATATCATTGATTTTCTTAACCCACATTGAAGAAGCTGTAATCTTCGTCCTTATTTTACCCCCAACCGTATCAAGTAAAATATCTTCAAATAAATGACGATCTTGTTCCGTTATTAAATCTTTATTATCTTTTATAGCGTTGTCTAATTTATGTGACAATTCTATTATATTTAATTTCTTACCATCAAAAAATCCTATTATATCTTTTCGAACAGCGTTAGTTAAAAGTGTTTTTAATTCATTTGTTTCCATCTCAGGAAATAATTTAAAATCATCATCACTAGGGTCAAATAAAGTATTATCAATTAAATTATAAGTGTTAAGTTCTAATTTATAATGATTATAAGTTTTATAAAATTGATCTAACATTTCGCTAATTTGATGACTTTGACAATGATTTAGTTTATTAAATACCATATCAGCACAATCATAAACATCAAATATATCATCACTATAAACATATTTAAGCTCATACTCCTTTTTAAAAATATACGCTAACACTTCTAATTCTTTTCTATATTTAGTTAAAATTTCTAGTTTTTTACTGATTTCATCTGTGCGATGACTAATCTCATTTTTTAAATAACTTATACTAATAATTAAGTTTTCCCTAGCAACAGGAAGTTCGCTGAGTTTCTTCTCTATTTCAATTAACTCTGCTTGAATATTTTTATTTTCTTCCTTATTTAATAATTGTTCAATACTTTCTATTTTATTATTTTTTCTTAAATTATCAGTTTCTAAATCAATGTTCTTTTCTTTTAAAGTTAGCATATTAGTTTCTATTTCGTTAGTTATATTATTTAAACTATTGCCTATTTCTAATTTCGTTAAATAATTATTATGTACCTTGTCTAATTCATTTAATAAAATCGTCGTTGTTTTAAGTGAACTAATTACTTCAGCATATTTTAAATCATTGAGTGGAATATTAATATTAATTGCCAAACTTGATAATTCTTTATTAATTTCTATTAAAATAGAATGTAAACTAGATATACTACTTTCTATTTCTTTTTCTTTATTGTTATTCCAATCTAAGCTTTGAACAATTATCTCTTTTTCCTCTAATATATTATCAATTGAATCTTTATTAGGAAATTTAAGGCTTTCACTATTAAGTACTTCTTCATTTAATAAGTTTGTATTCAGTAAATCAGTTATTTCTTGTTTTACCTTTTTTAAATCATTTATTTTGTTTTCTAATATTGCCAATTGCTTAGTTTTTTCTTCTTGTCTTTTTAAATATCCTATATATTTTTGAGTATATTTATTAGTTGTTGTTCCTAAAATAAAATCTATATTGTAAACCCCATTACAATTTAAATTAAATTGATCTTTTTTATCAAGAGAAATAGAACTTAAAATACTGTTAATATATTCCTTAGAAAACAAATCGTCATTTACAGGTTCAAAATAATTAATTAAGTTATTTTCCTTTTTATTAGTAGGGAAAATAAATAGCCCCTTTTTATTACCGTTAATTACTTGCTCTTTAAATTGTTCTTCCACAACTTTAGCCCCTAATATTTTAGTGTCTAAAAGGATTGCCTCTAAATAATTTTTTATTTCATCGGACAAATTACTTTTATACTCTATTAATTTATAAAAAGGTTTAAAAGGAATCTTATTTTCAATTAAATAATTAACAGCTTCCACTTCATCATTATCATAAACTATTTCTAAATCAGTTTGCTTTTTTAAAGTAACTACTTGTTTTTCAAAATTTAATATCTCTTCATCATTTAAGCGTTTCTTGTTTTCTAAATGATAAAACTCTTCTTTAATTTTTGCTAAATATTGATTATATTCCCTTTGATAAACTTCTTTTGCTTCACGATAATTGGCATTACTATAGTTGTTTATATAATTATAAATCATTTTCTTAGCTGCATCAGCAACTTTTAGTATTTTATTATTGGCCTCAATATTTATAAACTCTTCTTCCCAATTTAAAATTGTCATTTTTAACGTTTCATCCGTATTCTTTAATTTATTTTCCAATTCATTACAAACTTCTTTTAAATGGTCATAATCTCTTGAGTATTCATTTAATTCGCTTTCTTTTTGACTTCTCATATCTAATTGTTTTTTAATCTTATCTATTTTATTTGAATATTTTAATAATGAATCGTGAACTGCTACAAATGATAAATTATTAGTTATATTTTCTAATAAATCTTCAGTAAACAAAGATAATTCAGTAAAATGATTATCCGCTACTTCTTCATCAATATCTATTATTATTTCTTTTATGTTCTTTTCTAATTTATATATAATTTCCTCATTTGCTG
Source organism: Bacilli bacterium (assembly GCA_036642175.1). GTDB lineage: Bacteria > Bacillota_I > Bacilli_A > RF39 > UBA660 > JALELF01. The sequence continues at coordinate 4,115 of JAVWDK010000037.1, read as the reverse complement.
TTAATTCTTTTTGTTTTTCTAATAATTTCATATTAGTTTTATCTATTTGCTCTGTTATACTATCTATTTTTTCCTTATTTTGGGCCATTACTCTTTTTAAATCATTCAACTCTTCAACTTTATTCGTGATATCTGAACTAGCAAACTGTTGTTTTTTAGTCCTTATGAATTCTAGTTCTTTAGTCTTATTATCCATATCTACTGTTTTTTCATTTAGTTCTAAATTCATCTTTTCCAATTCTATTGTTAACTTTTTTGTATCTTTAGAAATTTTATCTAATTCTTTATACTTATCTAAATAATCTTTACTTCGATAAAATAAAGTAGAAGCATTATATGAAGAATAAACTTTTAACAACTCATTCAAAGATTTAACATCTTTTTGAAGGATTTCTAGTTGTTCTGATGTTTTATTCATATCTTCAATTGATTCTGATAATGGCCTTAAATCTTCTTCAGAAAGTGGTTGCAAAACAGTATTTAAAATTTTTGTCAGCATAGTTGGCTTAAAATCTTTAGATAATTTATTACTGCGAAGCTGAAGTAGTAATTTAATAAATTCATCGTATGTATCTAAATTATCAAAGCCAAACAATAATCTATTGATCATTGCCTTGTATTCCTTAGCGTTTTGAACAAACTCGTTTTCCTCACCAATTCTACTTCTTAATTCTAATTTTGAAAGAGGAACTTTATTATTCTTATCTTTATATAAGTAAATATCTCGATTAACTCTTTGATTATTTTTAATTGCAAAACCCCAAAAATCTACTCCTTTGCCCTTTTTAGCTTTAAGGCCAATTCCTATAGTTAAGTATTGATTTGTTGACTTTTTAAATAATTCCATATATAAATAGCCAGTACTCTCTTCTTTTTGATTTGAGTCTGCTTCACCAATTAAATAATCTTCAATTTTTCGGTCTTTACCACCAAAAGGGTCTAAACGTTCAGGGTTTTTATTTCCGTCTAAAATCAAAGGGATAAATGACTGCATTGTAACAGATTTTCCACTAGCATTACTACCTCTTAAAATAAGTCTTCCATCATAAAAATCAAACTCTTCTTCATCGTATAACCAAAAGTTGACTAAGCCAATTTTACTAATAATAAATCTTTCCTCTTTATCTACAACATTATTCATTACTTCCTCCAAACATATTTAATTGTTCTGTACTTTCTTCCTTTATATCTAAAATAGTCCCATATATTTTAAATGTCATTGGATATATATTATAATCATTTTCATCTTTACTAATAAAATCATAAGATTCCATATACGATAATATTTCTTTGTAAAAACTATTAAAGGTCATATCTTTATACTGCTTACTTAAATACATTGCATAATTTTCTTTTACATCTTTTACTAGTCTTGCAAAATAACTTTCAGAAACTTTAATCATCTCTTGTTCATCTAAAAGCAATTCGCCTATATCGATACGTTGCACTATTTCTTTATTAATAATTAAAACAATATCGCTTATAGCCTTTGTATTAGGAAAAAATTGTTTCTGTTTATTATCATAATCATAAAATAACAAACTCATACTCTTATCTACTTCTAATTGACCATTAGTATACTTTTCTAACTCGTTTTTAATGCTACCTCTAAATTTTCTAATATAATCTGTTTCGCTTTCATGCAATCTACTTGTATAAGCAACCGGAGTAAATAATAAATTGCGGTATACTTTATATCGCCTTATATCTCCTTTTTCTTGAATTTGGTTTAACCATTCATCTTCAATAAAATCACTAACTTGTGTATAATCTAAAATCTCATGGTTAAATTCTCTAATTAAATAATTAGCTAATCCAGTTGCTTCACATAACCAATCAGATTCTTGACTGTCTATAAATGTCACCTTTGTTTTATCTTTTACGCGAATAACATTTAAATCAGTTAAATAGATTAAAACATTTTCTAACCACTTGCGATGACTATATAAATTCCAATTAGGAAGAACTTCAAGATTAAGAATAATTGCATTATTTTTAATAAAATCAATTAAATCAGATAAAGTAAATGTTTCTTTATCAATTTTATCTTCTAAAAACAATAAAGTTAAAATCATAAAAATATATTCGAGTCTATTTTCAAATTTGTTTATTTTCATATACTCAAGTGGATAAACTGGAATCTTTTCCAATTTAATAAATTTAGAATTAACAATAATCTTACTCCCAAGTTGATCTTGAATAAAATCTTTAAAACTATCTATTTTATTTTTAATTTGATAATATAAATCAGGATTTTGCTCCTTAGTTATCCAAAAATTATTTAATAATAATTCCAGTTCTTTTACGCCAATTTCATTCATTTATATCACCTTCAAAATTTATAACGACACCGTTCATTATAAAATCTCCATCTTCAGCCGTTATATAACATTTTTTATTTGTTTTTTGTATTTTATAATTAAGACCAAATTCTGTTTCATGACCATTTAATTTATTATTTAATAGTTTTAAAATGTATTTTCTTTCTCTTGACGTTAAATTAACATTATTTTCTAAAACTATCTTTTTATCAACAATAAGGTTTTGAAGTAATTTTTTATTTTCTTGTTGTTGCTTTCTATAAGCATCCAAAATCATTTCTTTTTCATAACTTTTGTCAACCATAGGCACTATAACTGTGTTTCTTTTTTGCACACGATTTCGTATTGCTACAGGTACTTGTAAAGGAATGGTGTCATAAGCATTGACAATTGAGTCTGTAGAACTATTATTGCTACCAACAAAGTGCTTTACTTCGTCTATTCCAAAAATAAGAGCCGATAATTTATGGCAGTCGCCTAATGATAATTGATTAAATAGTCTGCATAAATGCTTATATTCTTCTTTTCTACTAGTCATATTGCCATGTAAATCAGCAAGTGAAGAGGCATACTTAGTTATTTTTACAATAATATTATTTGTAGCATTCATTAATTTGCTACCTTCGCTGTCACTACTTTCATTGCCAATAAACCATTTCCTAATATTTTGCCATTTACCAAAATTATTATTCTTTAATTTATCAAAATCAAAATTTGGCACTAACTTTGGAACTTTTTTTTGATATGATATCAAAATATCCATCAAATAATTAGTATCTTCTAACGTTATATTTTGAATATATTCTTGAATAAAATAAACGTTTTGTTGATATCCTTTAATAAATTGCTTTAAATATCTAACCATTTCACTTTTAAATTCTAAGAATATATCGCTTTGTAGTAACTCTTCAGTTTTTGCTTCATTAAACTTTTTTAAAAAGTCTTGATAATTTTGGTTTAAATTAGTAAAATCCGTATTTAAGTTTTGCCACAACTCATTTACATCTGATTCGCTCATATTGTGCATATTTTTAAGCCCTAATACTATATTCTTAATTCTCTCAAACATTTTAGGCTCTAAAGATGCCGTTTTTATTTGCATATTTTCTAATTCTATTATCAAGCGTTCTATAGCAACACCATAATCTGTTAATTGATAACGAAACCGTTTGTTTTTTATTTCTTCTAACGAACTTGGATTTTTTGTATCTTGCATACTATCAAGACTTTGCCATTCAACTAAAGTATCTAAATCTCTTTCACATTCATCAATTGTATAATCTAAAAATCCAGTGTTATCTTTTAAAGCCTTAAATACATCTTCTTTATAAAGCCAATATTCAATTTGCTCATATTGCTCTAAAAAATAACGCATTATAGGACGATAGCGATAAGAATTTTCTGCTGTTAAATATTTCGTTTCAGAAATCTGCTTTACCATTTTATCAGTTATTAGCATATCCCCACCTCGTTCGTTATTATATAATAAAATAAGTAAAAAGTAAACTTTATTTAGTTGCTTTTTACTCTTAATAACAATTAAAAAAAAATATAAATGGTTTATAATTTGTCAAAAAATAGTAGTATAAAATAAATAAATTTTATTCAGTTTGATTTTATATTTTAACCTATATCTATTTTTATATATATACATAAAAAAGACTGTTAATATGGTTTACAGCATTCTTTATTAACAAACTTTTTATGCGATATTATATTATTTGATTTGAATATAATTAGTATTTTTCTGATTTATATTCTTCAAATAATTCTTTGAATCTTTGGTAATGAACT
>JAVWDK010000036.1:0-8422 GCA_036642175.1 Bacilli bacterium | reverse complement strand
GATTCCTCACTGATTCTAGTTCCAAATCCTCCTGCCAAAATAACAATTTTCATAATTTTTTGATGATAGATACGTTCAAAAACGTAAATCACATTCTCCTTTTCTTTTTATTATACTAATTTTTATATGATTTTAAAACAATTAGTTCAATTACTATATAAAAGAAGCAAATTTGATTACAATTACTTAGGGATGTATATTTTATTGTATATTTTATCTAAATCATCTTTATTACATGACTAAAAATCTTATTGATCTTAACATTCATATTATTAATATTTTGTTTATAACTCTTATTAACTATTTATTTACATGCACATAAAATAGAGTCCAAGTATCATCATTATAATAAATTTCAAGACCTTTCACACTTTTAAATTTATCAATATTAATAGATTTTTCAATTATGAATGGAATATCATGCGATAATGCTATATCGAAAATTTCATCTCCACTTAGTTCATCATATCCTTCTGTTTTTTTATAATATTTTCCATCTGAAATATAAATTGAATTTAATTCAACCAATCTTTTTTCCCAATTATCTAAAACTGTATGTGTATAACCAATTCCTTTATATGAAACATACTCACCTCTAAAAGATAATAACCTTAAAAAATCTAAATCAGTATCGAAGGGATTACCCAAAAATATATCATCTTCATTGCTATTTTCTTTTAAAAATTCACCTAATTTCATAGTATCATCCTTTTGCAACTCATATACAAATAAAGAATCTTTATTTGTAAAATATTCATTATACATAGGTATTACTTTTATTGAGTAATACATTAATAAAATCACAGGAAAAATAAATATTAGTTTCTGTATTAATTTATTTTTAAATATATAGTTAAAAATAATATAATTAAAGATACAAAATATTATCAATATCTTGTCAATACTTAATAACTGTCCTTTATATAGGAAAACACCCAATACGGAAGTTAGTGAAAAATAAATAATATTTAAATATTTACTTGCATTCTTTATTTTCTTCTTATAAATAAATTTAAAATACATTTTTACCAATACCAATAATAATATGATTATTAAGTATATTGTTTGATTAAACAACAAAAGAAATATAATTGCGAAGCAAAACCATGGTTCTTTAGAAAATCTTGTTGCCAAAATGTAAGAGATATTAAAATAAATCAATATTAAAAGTGCAAATACAACTCTTGTTGGTTGAGCAGATGCTACTATTTCTAAAGGTATTATACATACAAAAATATAATTTATAAATAATAAAATAATATTATATAAAGAAAATAATATTACAATTCTATTTAAAGATTTAACCTTATGCTCATTCAGATATAGAATATTTAATCCAATAGGAATCATTATTATCATAATGAATTGTAAATATGCTTTAATGCCCCAACTTGAAGGATCATCATGGTGAGGAATTCTAAACAAAGCATATAAATCTACAAATTCTTTATCTGAAAATATATTGTTATTAAAAGAAAATTGAATAGACATATAAAATATTAGGGAGATAATAATCCAAATAAAAAAAGCTTTGCAATGAGAAATATCAATTTTGTTATTTTCTTTTATATTCTTTAATTGACACATAATGAAAATAAAAATTGTTAAATATGCGCCTACTAAAAATTGGGATAAAGTTGCAAATATTAAAAACAAATAACATATTTTCAATCTATTAGGGTTATTCCCAGATAAAAATGCAATCGCCCACATAGCAAACGAAAATGAAAACATTTGATAACTAAAAGAATATATCCAAACAATATTACCACCAATTTTATTACCATAAGTTAAAAAGCAGACTAATAAAAAAAATGTAATTATTGTTAAAAAAACATTCTTACCAATATTTTTTGCCAGATATATAGTAGCACCAACAATACTAATAACTATAAACATATATAAAAGTACCTGAATTGAATACCAATTAATACCTAAATTCATTAATAAAACAACGAATAAATCAACAGGTGTCTGTGGATTTATATAATTGGACAACGAATTTGCAACTATATCATTATTAAACAAACTATTATCAAACCGTCCTATTTGCCCTGGACCATATGTAACCATGTCGGCATTAATCGTTATTCTAAGCGATAAAATAAAAGTAACTACTAATATAAAAAGAAAAATTAACATTGCGTTATTTTTTATAAATCTAGTTACCTTATCTATATTTTTTTTCATATAAACCTCTCTCTTACTATTTGTGAAACAAATTAGCAACCTAATGTGAATATGCAAAATAGCTTTATTTTGCTAATTGAAAATATGCTCTTTATTAATTATGAAATTAGTTGTTATTATACATTGATGCTATTTTATAACTTATAAATATTCAATGTCATTTCATAGTTTCTATTACCAGCTGGATAGTGTAGGTTATAAAATAATAAATAACATTGTCATTAATTGTAAATTAAAAGAATTGGTGTGTAATTAAAATTAATGAATAATCAGTAATTAAAAATGTATTTACAATTTTAGTATTAAGTACTTCTTAACATTTTCATTGAATTATATATATAACATTAGTTTTTTGCTATTAATTTGTTATTTCTATAAAGTGTTAAATATGTGTATATTATAACTACAATCGAATTTGCAATCATTACAAAACACGTCGTAATTGCAGCTCCAGCAGACCCGAATTTTAAAATTAATATTGGATCTAATAAAACATTAAAAATACCAGAAAATACAGTTGCTAATATATTAATTTTAACTTTTTTCATTGTAAAAATAATATTATTTAACGGCATTTTAAATGCAGAGGAAAAAAAGAAACCGATCATTAAAATTCTAAAGCATAATACTGCATCCCCATATTCAGTACCAAAAATAAGTCTTATAATAAGTGGTGCGAATATAATAGTTATTAAAGTTAAACTTCCAAAAAAAACAAAACAAAATCCAATTAAGATCTTTGTGTATTTTTTCATCCAAATTTTATCACGATTATGTCTTACAAAATAAGGTATTAGAAAAATCATCAATGATGAAGGTAAAAATATCATCGCATTTGGTATAATTGATGCCGTTTTATAACTCGCAATCACAGTCATATCAGGAACCAATAACCCTATTAAAAATATGTCTGCAGATATTAATAAACTATCGATTGTTGTGTTTAATTGGGTAGCCAACGAAAATTTAACAAAACCTTTTCTTTCGTTGCTTGTTAAATAATCTTTATATTTTACAAATTTAAAAAGTGAAAAAGATAGTACTATTCCAAAAATCAAAGTAAGTCCATCAAAAAAATATCTAGATACTACCGCAGCTAATAATCCTCCAAAATAAGCAAAAGGAATAATTACTAAATAATGAATAAATGCAGTAAAAGCATTTAATAATGCGAATCTTTTGTTCTTTAAAGCTGCTCTCACAACGCCAATAATAAATGTATTTAAACTTACTATTAGTGGAATCATAAATAGTATTCTAGTCATATCTGCAGCTTCTACTGATTTAAACGGATAAAAATATGGAGAGAAAAATACTAATGCGCAAGATAATAATGAAGTAGTTATACTAATTTTTAAGCCTAACGAAATATATGCGTTTTTTCTATTTTCGTTATTATAATTCTCACTTGCAAATTGCATAGTAGCATTTGCTGCTCCAAAATCTCCAAATATTGACAAAATACTAATTGCATTTAAAATATAAGTAAATGTTCCATAATCCTCTTTAGTTAATATATGAATTAATATCGTTCCACCCATAAAAGCAACAATTTTTGCAATAACATCTGAAAAAAATATAGAAAAAAATCCTTCACTTTTTAATTTTATAAACTTTTCTCTAATTGAAATTAATTTCAATATGATAACCTCCGCAGTAAAATAATTACTTACCAATCATTCTTTTTAATAAATTTTTTACTTTATAATAATTACTATCTGTTCTAAACTCTGTATGATTTCTATACCCCTTGCGAGCAATTATTTCATCAAATTCTTCTCTCGAAATATCAATTTTATTGATAAAATAATTAATATCTTTTTCAATTTGATCTTTATCACCTACTGGCGTAGCCAACACTTTTAACGCTTCTTCTCTTGTTATTAAACTAGAAATAATTTCACTGGATAAATGTGCTCTTCTTTTTTCAAATCCAAATTTTTCTGGCATAATATAGGTTTGATATAACCTTGTAAATACTGATTCACAATGCTTTGATCCGTAATATTGAAACCCAATTTCATTATGTAGAATCTGTAATGCTTTTTCTGGTGAATATTCTAGCCAATCTAGAGGAGTAATTCTTTCAAGTTTTGACAAATATGGATATCTAAAATTAACATCAAAAAAACTCATAATTGGATATGTGTCAAGTTTTACTCTACCATATTTTTTGTGAATATCTTTGAGGTTTATTGAATCTTCTGAAGAATATCCCCATGTAGCAGGTGTGATACTTTCTGAAACCCAATTATGTCCACTTATAAAATATTTTATTCCGTTTTCTAAAGTGAATTTATAAAGTGCAGCAAAAAAAGCATGATCTTGTGGAATATCTTGATTAACTACTTCAGCTAAAAAGTATGCTCTTTGCAAATCCATCATTTCGTTTTTATTAATATTAATGATCTTTAGATCAATATCACAACAATCACATAAAATTTTAATATTATTATTCGATATTTCTGTATTCCACCCAGCATCTACATGCACACCTAACATTCGAATTCCTTCTTTGTGAAGCAGATATACTAAATAAGAACTATCAATACCTCCAGATATTCCTACTACACAATCATATTTTTTCCCTTTCCCTTCTTTTTTTAGCATTTCTATGGTTTCTTTATATTTTTTAATACCTTTTTCTCCTGTTAATATAGAACAGTCTTTTCGACTTAAGGCTTCACTGCAATGATTGCAAATTCCATTTTCATCAAAAATAATATTTTTATCTGTTGTATCCATTACACATCGATTACATATTTGATACTTCATAAATAAATCTCCTTTTCAATATAATTTTTTACTATCGTTATTTGAAATCACTATTGCCGGGACACCAGCAATAGTACAGTTTCCCATTGGAAATGACTCATTGACAACTGCGTTCGCTCCTATTGCTAAGTTATCTCCTAAACGTATGCCTCCGAATAATTTCGCTCCAGGACCAATATAGACATTATTACCAATTATTGGTGCTCCATCTATTCCTTTTGCTAAAGCATTACCAATATTTACACAAACATGAATACGACAGTTATCTCCAATTCTACTATCTCCAGAAACGACAATAGTACCATGGTGAACAATTGCTAATCCCTTTCCAAATACATTAGGTGGGATTGTCCAACCTAATTTGATACATAAAGCATTATGTCTGTAAATAGATAATTTTATAATATATCTCCACAAATAACCTTTTTTACAATTTATTAAATATTCAGTTTTTCGAAGACTTTTATAAAATTTATAGCGCTTATCAATATATTTAGATATCCATGAAAATTTGTCAATTCCTGTCATTTCACAATCAGCTTTTAGAAATTCTTTGTACTCTTTTTTACTTTTTATCATTTCAATCACCTCCCACTTTTATCTAATATTTGATTACAAACATTAACAAGTTTTTTTGTTATTTCGTATCTCGTAAATTGGGAATTTGATTCTTTAATAACATTATTTACATTTTTAAAATTTAATATATAAGCTTTAATATCCTCAACACTTATTTCTAACTCAAAACTATCTATCAATCCAGATGTTTTTGCCACATTGTTTATTTCACTATCTTTTATACATAAACAAAGCACTTTATTATGAGTCCCTAAATAGTCAAAAATTTTTCCTGTTTGTTCATATTTTGCTTGCCCCCCTATTAGCAACAAAATGTTAGCACCTTTACAATATTCTAAAGTTTGATTATAATTTTTAAAACCTGTAAACAAACAATAATCTAAAACATCTAAATCTTTTGCCATCTGTATAATAGCCTCTTCTTTTTTCCCTACATGTACAAATTGAATTTCATGACCTTCTTCATTTAATTCTTTGATTGCTTTTAACACTTTATACGGATTTCTAAAATGTCTTTGTTGATTAACATAATCCGTTCCAATTGATTGAAATTTTCCAGAGTATAAGATACTAAAACGATTAAATTTAAATGGTATAATTTCTTTAAAATCATCATCGTCATATCCGTTAGTAATAGTAATAAAATTTTTAGATATAATTTTATATTTCTTTTTATAATCATTTGTCATTGTGTCATTAACAGTTAAAATAGCGTCCGCTTTCATAAAAGTGTATTTCTCTAAAATATGTGATATGGAATCAAAAATGAAACGCTTCATTTTTTTTGATTTACTCTTTGTTTTCATTTCTAGAGTCCATGGATCACGCAAATCGATGATATAAGGAATTTTGTATTTTTCTTTAATTAATCGTGTAATTGGTAGATATAAAAATGGACCACCAGTTGCTAAAATAATATCGGGCTTGTTTGATAAAATAATTTCATCAATTTTTTTTCTTATTCCCACATAAAAATTGATGCCATCATCATTAATTTTTGATTCTTTTTTATCAATAGTATAAATTTTTATATTTGTTTTAAAATTTGTTATTAAAGAATCATCTATTATTGGATAAGCAGATTTATTAAACGTCACTACTATAGGCTCATACCCAAAAGCAGGGAGATATTTAACAAATTTTGTTACACGAAAAACACCAATTCCACCGCATGGAGGAAAAAACGGGCTTAAAATTAGAATTTTTTTTAATTCTCTATCATTAGTTATTCCTTTTTTATACTCTTCCGCCTGTTTTGCTGATTTTTCTTGCATCATTTATCCTCATTTCTATAACAAACTTATATTGTTTCTATTTAAAAACGCTTTCATTGCATTTCTTGTATCAAAAATTGCTTTTGCGTTCTTTTGAATCATATTATAATCAAATTTACTATGAGCAGTTGCTATTAAAACTAAATCGCAAGATTGAATATACTTTTCATCAATACTTTCGAGTCCTTTATAAATTTTACCTTTATATTTATATTCTTTAATCCATGGATCAAAGAATTCAACATTAGCTCCTTCACGTTGTAATATTTCAATGACATGTAAAGCAGGACTTTCTCTATAATCATCAATATCATTTTTATAAGCAACCCCCAACACAAGTACTTTCGATCCATTTAGTGATTTCTTATCTCTGTTTAGTATTTTGCTTGCTCTTTCTACTGTATATTCAGGCATATTATCATTTATCATCATTGAACTTTCAATCATAGAAGTATGAAATCCAAATTCTCTTGCTTTCCATGATAAATAGTATGGATCTAAAGGAATACAATGTCCGCCTAACCCAGGTCCTGGATAAAACGCTTGGAAACCATATGGTTTTGTCTTAGCAGCATCGACTACTTCCCACATGCTAATACCTAGTTGATTACACAACATAGTTAATTCATTTACTAAACCAATGTTGACATTTCGATATGTATTTTCTAATATCTTTTCCATTTCTGCAATTGCGGGAGAGGAAACTTCATAAACATCTCCTTCTAAAACAGCTCGATACATTGCGGAGATAACTTCTGTTGCATCTTTACCAATTGCTCCAACTACTTTTGGAGTATTTTTAGTTTTATAGATAGCATTACCGGGATCAACTCTTTCAGGACTAAATCCTAAATAAAAATCTTCTCCACACACTAAACCAGAACCTTTTTCAAGAATTGGTTTTATTAATTCTTCTGTAGTCCCAGGATATGTTGTTGATTCTAATACAACCATGGTCCCTTTCTTTAAATACTTAGAAACTGCTTCTGTTGATGACTTAACATAACTTATATCTGGTTGTTGATGTGCGTCTAATGGTGTTGGCACACAAATGGCAATGAAATCTACATTCTTGACAAAACTAAAATCAGTTGTTGCTGATAACATTCCTTCATTTACTAATTTTTTTAGATCACTATCAACAACATCACCAATATAGTTATGTCCTTCATTTACTAATTTTACTTTTTCTTCTTGAACATCAAACCCAATTGTTTTGAATCCTGCCTTAGCTTTTTCTACTGCTAGTGGTAATCCTACATAACCAAGTCCTACAACAGCTACAACAATTTCTTTATTTTTAATTTTATTTAACAATTGTTCTTTCATTTATTTCTCCTCGACTTTCTCGCCTTTTATAAAATATTTTTTATTACATTTTGGACATGTAAACATATTATTTTCATCGAATACCATTGGTTCCGAACATTCACATACATAATTTAACAATCTTCCAGGATTACCAACATAACATGCGTAATCTGGTATATTTTTTGTCACAACAGTTCCAGCTCCAATAAAAGCATATTTACCAATATCATGCCCACAAACAATCGTTGCATTTGCTCCAATACTTGCTCCCTTTTTAATAACCGTTTGTTTAT
>JAVWDK010000035.1:0-8557 GCA_036642175.1 Bacilli bacterium | reverse complement strand
ATTATTATCAAGATTTTTTTTAATTTTAAAAGCATATTCACTATCACTATTACTACCATAATTATAAGAAATAGGATTAAAATCAATTTTTGTATCTTTTTCTATACTATTTATAAATTCAAAAAAGACACCATCACCTTTATAATTAAATATAGGAATATTGTTTGTTACAGCAATATCAAATACTTTATTTTTATTATCTTCAATCCATTTTTTATCAATAAAATTTAAAGTTGTATCTTTATCATTTTTAGTTACAACATAATATACTAATGAAGATATAGCTAACACTACTACAATAATTATAGAAATAATTGCTATTTTTTTCTTTTTCATTATTAACCACCTTACTAATTATTTGTCCAAACAAAGTTTAATGATGAGAAATGTTTATATCCAATAATTGGAAAAATTTCGCTTTCAGTTTCCATTTTAATAAATACTTGAAAATCATAATATTTTTGTTGTTCTTCTGTAAAATTAGCCAATATTTTATCGGCCAATGATTTAGCCGTTACTTTATCAGTTGTATCTTTAACAGTTATAATAAAATTAATTAATTTACCTTGTAAATCATAATCAATTTTATCAATTTTTTTAGTATCCATTAAAGTTTGCTTAATTAAAGAAACAGTGTCTTGATTAATATTAACTTTTTCTATTCCATCTAAACGATCTCCATATAAACTTTTACTTCCGTTTGGTACTATTAAATCAACTATGCCAACAATTGCAAAAATCATTACTACTATAAATATAACACTATAGATTAAAGCCCACTTATTTTTTTTGACAAAATTCATTTCTTCACCTCTAATAAATTTATTATACTATATTTATTACTTATTTTCAATTTATAAATTATTTAATGTTTCAATAAGACAATCCATTGCTGTTTTAGGATTAACTCTTCCTTGCGATTCTTTCATTATTTGACCCATTAGAAATTTAACAGCACGGTCTTTTCCATCTTTATAATCTGTAATAGATGCTGGATTATTTTCTATAACCTTTTGAATAATGGTATTTAAAAGCTCATTATCATTTATCAAATAAAATCCCATTGTTTTTATAATATCTTTAACAAGAATTTCTTTATCTATTAAAATTGGAATTATATCTTTACATTGCTTTGACTAAATAATCTTTTTTTCAAGATAATCAATTAGTTAAATAAATTTAATAGGAACTAATTTAGTTTCATTTAATGTTAGATGATTTTTATTTATATAACTTAAAATATCTCCGGTTAAAAGATTGGCAGCAATAATTGGATTAGTTTTACCGATTATTTGCTCATAAAAATCACATAAGTCTTTATTTCCAATAATTGTTTTAATGTTATTCATATTTAAGCCTAAATCTAAATATTTTTTTCTAATTTCATCTGGTAAAATTGGTATTTGCTTGTGTATTTCATTTATCCATTTGTCATCAATATCAATATAAGGAATATCTGGATCTGGAAAATATCGATAATCATTACCAGTTTCTTTACTACGCATTAAAATGGTTGTGTTTGATTTATCGTCAAATCTTCTAGTTTCTTCTTTTACTTTACCACCATTTAAAATAATTTCTTTTTGACGAGTTATTTCATATAGAATACTTGTTCCAACATTAGTGATAGAACCAATATTTTTAATTTCAGTTTTAGTTCCAAGTACTGAGCTGTTTTCTTCTTTTAGAGAAACATTAGCATCACAGCGCATACTTCCTTCTTCTATTTTAACGTCACTTATTCCTAAATATAAAAGTTTTTCTCTTAAAGCTTCTAAATATAAAATAGCTTCTTCATCACTCTCAATGACGGGCTTTGTAACTATTTCAATAAGAGGAACACCTGCTCTATTATAATTAAGCAACGTTTCTTTTAAAGCATGAATACTTTTACAAGTATCTTCTTCCATATGAATTCTTTCAATTTCTATTTTTTTATATTTACCTTTAATGTTAATTTCAACATATCCATCAATTCCAATTGGTGTTCTTGCCTGTGTTATTTGATATCCTTTAGGTAAATCAGGATAAAAGTAATTTTTTCGATCAAAATGCATATGTTTATTAATTTTACAATTTAAAACTAAAGCAGCTTTTAAAGCCATATTAATTACTTCTTTATTTAATCTTGGTAAAACTCCAGGATATGCTAAGTCTATTTCTGATATATTTGTATTGGGTGCATCATTAAAATTGTTTGAGCTTGATGAAAACATTTTTGATTTACTTTTCAGCTCTACATGAACTTCAATACCAATTGTTGGAACTAGCATATGTCATCTCCTTTAAAATTTAAATCTAAATTTAATTTTTTTTCTATAAAACTACCTAATTGATATATTACATCTTCTTTATAATAATTACCTATGATATGCATTCCAATTGGCAGATTATTTTGATTAAATCCAATTGGTAAACTCATTGCAGGAAGACCTGCCATATTAATGGGAATTGTAAGTAAATCATCATAAAAGCTTTTTAATGCATCATCTTGCTTAATTCCTAAATTATATGCAACATCAGTATTAGTTGGTCCTATTATTAAATCAAATTCATCAAATATTTTTTTAAAACTACTAGTCATTTTTTGTCTTAAAATAAGAGCCTTATTATAATAAATATCAGCATTTTTACCACTTAATACATAAGAACCTATCATAATTCTTCTTTTAACTTCTCTACCAAATCCTTCACTACGACTAACTTTAACAAAGTCTTCCATATCTTCATATTTCTTTGCACTATGACCATATTTTATTCCATCATAACGAGCTAGATTACTACTTGCCTCTGATAAAGCAATTATTTGATATAAAGGTACTGCATACTCTAAATAATCAATATCTACATATTTAATTAAAACTCCTTGTTGTTTTAATAATTCAATAATTTCAAGTAGTTTATTTTTAATTTGAATATTAATTTTATCACTTATATAAAATTTAGGAACAGCTATTTTTAATCCTTTAATATTTTCACCTATTTTAATTGTAAAATCCTTTTTTTCATTATAACTAGTTTGATCAAATTCATCATATCCACTTATAGCGTTCAATAATACAGCGTTTTCATAAACATTTTTAGTCATTGGTCCTATTTGATCTAAACTAGAAGCAAAGGCAATAAGACCATATCTAGATACTCTTCCATAAGTTGGTTTTAAGCCAACAATACCACAAAAACTAGCAGGTTGTCTAATACTTCCACCAGTATCAGTTCCTAAAGCAAATGGGGTAATTTTGCTTGCAACACAAGCAGCACTACCAGAAGATGATCCCCCCGGTATTACTAAATTATTCCAAGGGTTTAAAGTGTTTCCATAATAACTAGTTTCACCAGTTGATCCCATGGCAAATTCATCCATATTAGTTTTACCAATAATAATCATACTTTTTTCTTTTAATTTTTTTATAACTGTAGCATCGTATACAGGAATATAGTTATCTAACATATATGAAGCACAAGTTGTTCTAATATTTTTAGTTGAAATATTATCTTTAATAGCGATAGGAATTCCAAATAATAAATTATCTATATCTTTATTTTCTAAATCTTTAGCTATTTGAATAGCATCTTCATTTATTGTAATAAAGGCATTTAAATTACTAGCTTTAATTTTTAATAAAGCTTCATTAACTAAATCTAATGGTCTTATTTTTTTACTTTTTAATAATTGATTTATTTCAATCAATGATTTTGATAAATAATCAGTCATTAATAACCCTACTTACTGTTATAAAATCACCATTAGTTTTATTTGCTCTTTTTAATACTTCATTTTTATCAATCATAGGTAATACCTCATCTTCATTAAATCTGTTTCTATTATTTGAAGGTGTTATCATAATATCACCTTCTATTTTTGTTTCTGATATTTTATTTAAATCAGTTAAAATATCATTTAATTGAATCTCATAGTTTTCTAATTCTTCATCATTTATTTTAAGTCGAGCTAATAATGCTACATGTTTTATATCATTTTTATTTAATTTATCCATTATATTCCCTCCAAAATATGTATATTTGTTTTTTCATTTCTTTTTTTATCTATTATAGCTTTAATGTTATTATTTTCTTTTATATAAATTATAATATTATTTAAATTGTTTTTTAAAATATTATCTGAAACTATTTGACTGCTTATCAATATTTCACTCTTACTCAACGAAGAAGCCGTAATAGTCAAAGTAATATTTTTTAATTCACTATTTTTATAGTTACAATTGCCTATTAAATACAATTTAGGAATATTCTGCTTTAGTTCTTTTTCTAATGATATAAATGAAGAATAGATATCGTTATTGTTTTTCATAACGTAATCACTAGTAATATAATATTCAAATTGCATATTATTTTTAAAATTTACTTTATTGTTTGCCGTTATTCCATACTTTTTATAACTACCATTATTATTGTTTAAGGGGCTTCCTTGGATATATAAAGCAACTAAAATTTTCGACTTTTTTAATTGTTGTATTTTTCTTACTTCTAAAAGTAATTTATTTGTTATATCCTCACCTATTTTAATAATTTTACTTTCCTCTACTTCTTTATATAAAGTTATTCCATATTTATTCTTATAACTTTGATAAGGATTCAATATAATCCCCAATGATATTCCTTTTAAATTACCATCAATATCTAAATAGTTTTGTTCACTTATTCCTGTTATGTAATAAGGATTAATTTTAACACCATCTATTTCAAAAGATTCATAGTTATTTAAATATTCTTTACTTAAAACTTTTTTCAAAAAATCAGTAGTTAAATATTGCCCATCTTGATAATAGGAAGTATCTGAATAAAAATAAAGATTTGATATTTCCATTAATGATGATTCAACTTCATCAATATCATAAGAATTCATATTATTAACAATATAGTTATTACTAGCAGCTTTTTTATAAGGTGTAGCAACATTATAATAATTAGTACCTAAGCTTGTCTTTTGACTTATTTTTTTACCACATCCTGTAATTAATAATAAAAAAATAATTATGTATATATACTTTTTCATAGTTAATCTCTCCCATATAATTATAGCATTTATTATAAAATTTAACAAATAACAAAATTTTTAATATATTATAAGAATAATTTTCTTCACAATGATTTTTTGACATAATTACTAAATAATAAAAAGGTATATATAGTAATAGTAGGAAAAGAAAAAAGGAACTTACGAAACGCTGTAAAAAAATTTATACTCAATAATTTGTAAATATTTTCAATAACTTATCAAAATATGTCTATAAATATTTTGATAAAGTACAAAAAATAACTTTCATAAAAGTGTTTATTAATAGAGTATAAGTTTCCTATTTATTAACATATTATATGTATCTACTTAGTTAGTAACAAAAAAATAGAAAAAATCTATTTTAATTTTCGGATAATTAATTGAACTGTTCTTTTAGGATCAACGCATAATTGATTATATAATTCGCGATTTGTTTTTAATTCTTTAATAATTTCCAAATCTTCTTTAGCAATCGACATTGTATAAGGTTCGCCTGCTTCCTTAATAATTTTAATATCATTACCAAGCATATAATCTACTGTAATGTCTAAAACATCACCTAATTTCAAAAATACTGCCATAGTTGGTGTTCTTGTACCTTTTTCATATCCACATATTGATACTTTTGATACACCTATTAAATCACCTAAATGATCTTGTGTATAACTCTTTTCTAACCTTGCTTTTTTTATTCTATCTCCTATTATCATAATTTTCCCTCCGTTATCTATGCGTTAATGAAATTATAACAGTTTTTTATCACAAAAGTTTATAATTAACCAAATGTGAAATTTGATATTGCAATTAACTTTGAGTTAATGTAAAATAGGTGTTAGTAAATACTAAAGAGGTGAGTTTATGAATTTACTTAAAGAAATTCGCAAGAAAAACAATTATAGTATGCAACATATGGCTAATTTACTTAAAATAAGTAAAACTTTTTATTGGCAATTAGAAACAAGAAATCGTCGTCTTTCTTATGACATGGCAATTAAGATTGCAGAAATATTCTTATTAAAACCAGATGATTTGTTTTATGATTATTATAAAAGCAAGGGTTAATCCTTGCTTTTACTTGATAAAAAAGTTATTTTTTCAGCTACTATTTCCACTACATATTTTTTAGTATCTTCTGTTTCATACTCTCTTGTTTGAAGTCTTCCTTTAACACCGACTAAATCACCTTTTTTGCAATATTCAACAGTACTTTCTGCTATTCCTTTCCATAGTACACAAGAAATGAAATCAGTATCGTATTCACCATTAATATTCTTAAAACTTCTTGGAACCGCTATAGTAACATTAGTTACTTTTTTACCGTTTTCTGTTTCTCTAAGTTCAGGATCAGCTACTAATCTACCAACTATAACTGTTTGATTTAACACATGAAACCCTCCTTTCAAACAACACTATACAAGAATTAAAAAAAGAATACAAATGACAAATTTAGTATTTCTTTTCTTTTTCAATATTCAAATTTAAGGAAACTGACAATAAAATTTTGATTTCTGTATTTCTTTTATATACAAATTTAGTAAATCACTACTATTTACAATTTAATTCAAATTTATAATTTTCTATTTGATTAGTACCTTTTTTTATAGTAATTTTAACTTTAGTACTTAAATCACATTGACTAAATTTTGATAAATCATATGTTTCACTCATTGTTTCATTTGCTTCTTTTAATTCTTTTAAAGAAACTATAGCAACATCTAAGCCATTATTTATCATATACTTTGAATAATAATCAGTTGCCATAGTTTCTAATTGCTGTTCTAAAGTTTTAGGTTTTATTTTACCACAACCAGTTAGTAATATTGATATAATTAGAATAATCACAATTTTTTTCATATTTAAATTCCTTTCAAAAATAATTTTTTAATAATGCATTTAATTCAACAGCATACTCCATTGGTAATTCTTCTCTAAATTTGTCAATAAATCCCATAATTAATAATTCTTTAGCTTTTTCCTCAGTTAATCCTCTACTCATTAAATAGAATAATTTTTCTTTGCTTATTTTAGAAACAGTTGCTTCATGAGAAATATTTGATGTTTTATTACTTACAATATTTTTAGGAATTGTATCACTTTTGGAACATTCATCAATTATTATTGTATCACATTTTATAGTGCTTTTTGAATTTGTTGCATTTTTAGTAATGTTAACTGTGCCTCTATAAGTAGCATTTCCTCCATTTAGAGCGATTGACTTGCTAATAATATTACTTGTAGTATTAGGAGCCAAATGAATCATTTTAGCACCTGTATCTTGTATTTGGTTTTTAGTTGCAACCGCAATTGATATGCAGTTACCTTTAGCAAACTTTTCTTTCAAAATACAAGATGGATATTTCATATTTATTTTTGAACCAATATTACCATCTATCCATTCCATTAATCCAGATTCTAAAACAAGAGCTCTTTTAGTTACTAAGTTATAAGTGTTATTTGACCAATTTTGAATTGTTGTATATCGACATTTAGCATTCTTACTAACAAATATTTCAACAACGGCTGCATGAAGTGAATCTGCTATATAAGTAGGAGCAGTACACCCCTCCATATAATGCAGTTCAGAATCTTCATCAACTATAATTATAGTTCTTTCAAATTGTCCCATATTTTTACTATTAATTCTAAAATAGCTTTGTAATGGACGATCTATTTTAGTATGAGGTGGAACATAAATAAAAGTTCCTCCACTCCATACCGCACCATTTAATGCTGTATACTTGTTTTCATCATATTTTACTAAACTGTTAAAATGTTTTTTAAATAAATCTGGATATTGCTTTAATGCAGTATCTGTATCACAAAAAATAATGTTTTTTTCTTCTAATTCTTTTAACATATTATGGTAAATTACTTCGCTTTCAAATTGAGCATGAGTGCCAGCTAAATATTTTCTTTCAGCTTCTGGTAAACCTATTTTATTAAAAGTATCTTTAATATCAGTTCTAACATCATTCCAATCATTAGATATTCCTTCGACTTCTCTCTTATAATAATTTATTTTACTAAAGTCTATTTTTAATTCAGGTCCAAAATTAGGATTTGATAAATTTAAAAATGATTGTAATGATTTTAATCTAAATTCAAGCATCCATTTTGGCTCTTTTTTTAAACTTGAGATTTCAGTTACTTTATCTATATCAATATTATGTTTTTTCATACAACCACCTTTATATATTATATCGTAAAATAAAATTTATTAATAAGTTCTATTTTTCTTTCAAAGCTTTTTCTATTCCCCACCAAGGAAGTAATGCACATTTTTTTCGATTTGGTTGTTTATATATATCATTATAAACAATTGCTTCTTCTAAAATGGTTTCATTGTAAGCTTTTTCCTCTATCATATTTTGATAATTTTGATAAATATCTTTAGCTTGAGTTATTGTTTTACCTATTAATGTTTTAATCATTATTGAAGTAGCGCTTGTACATATTGCACAAGCTTCTCCATCAAATTTTATATCAATAATTATGCCTTTTTCTAATTTTATCATTAAATTTATTTCATCTATACAA
>JAVWDK010000034.1:0-8716 GCA_036642175.1 Bacilli bacterium | reverse complement strand
ATATATAATCAAACTTTTTTCTATGCAGATTCTATATTAATTAATATCGTTGAAGGTAACTATATTAAATCTAAATATGATATAGTGGTTCCTAAAAGTATGAATAAAAATATCAACGAATTAGTTAACATATATATTGATGATATTTTATATACATTTAAAGTTGTTGGAATTTATGAAGATAATGGTTATAAATTTAGCATTTCAAATTCTTTTGAAAATTTGGTATTTTGTTCATATGACTTTTTAGTTAGTCATACAAATAACAATGATTTACATGAATTTGTTGTATAAGTTGATGATTTTGAAAATTTGAATATTTTATTAGAAAGTTTTTCTGGTTACGTAAATTATGAAATATCTGTGTATGCCAAAAATACAATGCAATTAAATAGATATCATTCATTATGCAATAATATACAATTGTTATCAAAAATTTTAATATTATTTAGTTTTTTATTTGTTATTGCTGTAAATTGTATTATCATTTATGATGAGAGGTATGATATAGCAATTATGAAAAGCATTGGTTATTCTAATTTTAGAATATTACTATTACTGTAATTATGTTAATTGTGTTTTATGCTTAATTAAAAATATGAATATAATTAAATTAATGAAAAGTAAATAATATATAATAAGATAATACGTCTAAAGGATTATTATTTTATTTTCATTTATATTATAATTAATCTTGAGGTTATAATATATTTTTTGAAAGAGAGAAAAAAATACATTTGAAGAAAAGATATTTAAGGTATATCCTTAAACATGAAATCATAGATTTCTGGAAATACAACAAGTACTTCATCTCAAGAAATATCCAATATTATTAAAAATAAAAAAGTTATTATAAAAGACAAAGAATTATATGATTATGTTAGAAGGACTTTTAACTCTAATAAGCGAAAAGCAATACTAATTAAAGTAAAGCAATAAAAGAGTTTAGCAAAAGTTAAGTTCTTTTATTATGGGTTTACCATTGTTTACATCAAGGATTATACTATCAATAAATTGGTTTATGAATGAATTTTTTTGTGAGATATCTAGATGTTCCCAATTAAGTTTTATATTGTTTAAAATGTTCTTAAAATGGCTATAATCAATAACTGTTTCTTGCTCTTGATTTAAGTCATTAATTGAAGATATTATTTGTTTTTTTTGAGTACTAATATCTTGTAACATTTCTTTGTAATCAGTTGTTTCAATATCTTCATTAATAAATAATTTTTGGATTCTTTTTCGTTTAGCTTCAAGTTTTGCTAATTCTTTGTTTAATTTATCAAGTTTTTTATCATTCTTATTATTAGTATTAGATTCTACATTACAATCAAGTTTTATATCTTTAATATAGTCTTCAAAGACAGTTAATACTTTAATATGTGAGATGCCCCTACATTCACACCTAGCAGTTTGTTTATTATTACAATAATAAGTTATATATAATTTACTATTATGACTTTGTTGTTTTGCATGAAATCTTGCTCCACAATGAGAGCATTTTAATACTAAACCAAAGTAAGCATTTTCACTTGGAAATTTTTTGATATTGAAATGCTTTCTTTTTTTTCGCATATTTTGAACTTTCTTAAATGTGTATTCATCGATAATTGGTTTATGATTACTTTCCACAATAAATGCCTTATTTCTAATTTTTTTATTCACACCATATCTTACTTTACCTAAATAAGTATTATTAGTAAGAATCGATTGAATAGTAGATTGAGACCAATCACCACCTCGTTTAGTAGGAATTTTTTTTAAGTTATAGTCTTTGGCGATACTAATCATTGCTTTGCCACTTAAATAATTTTCATAAGTTTGTTTTACTAGCTCAGCTTCTTTTTCATTAATTACTAAATCACCTTTACCGATGATATAGTCATAACCATAAACACCATTTGTATTAGTGTAGTTACCTTGTCTTGTTTTTTCTTCGTAACCAAAACTAACTCGTTCAGCTAAGTTTTCTCGTTCAAATTCTGCGAAAATACCAATTATTTTAATAAACATTCGCCCAACTGCATTACTAGTATCTAGCTTTTCGGTAACTGATGAAAAATTACAATCATATTGCTCAAACAATTCAATCAAATTAATTAAGTCTTTAACACTTCTTGTTAAGCGGTCAAGTTTATAAATAAGGACATTATTGATTTCTTTCTTTTTGACAAGTTCAATTAATTTTGTGAGTTCAGGTCTATCTTTAATATTTTTTCCACTAATACCATCATCAATAAAATAGTCATATAGTTTCCAATCATTAACTTCAACATATTTTGTAAGTTTTTCTTTTTGAGCTGCAATAGAAAAACCTTCTTTGGCTTGATCTTCAGTTGATACACGAAGATAAACAGCAGTCTTAATTTTCTCTTTAGTATCATTCATATACTCACGTCTTTCATTTGTTTTGTAATATAAGGTTATGGCTGATAGTAGTCATAATAAGAAACAAAATATTTTATATTGTTATATAAACAGTTCGTATGATTCTATCTAATTTAATTCTATGTTTTTTATTTTTAAACTTGTACTACAAAATTTGCATGTGTGGAAATTAACCTATCCTAAGTAGTCATCAAGATTTTTAAAACATATTCCTCCCAATTTTTCACATGTATAAGTGGGGTGTTTAATAAAATCACTTTTCAAAAATAGAAAAAAGATTTTTTAAGAAAATATTTATTTATAATGAATTAGTAATAATTATTATGCTTTTATAATACACGACTAAATTGGTAAGATTTTATGATGGTGTAGATGGACTTAAAACTGGTTATACAAAAGAAGCAGGATATTGTTTGACAGCAACTGCTAAAAGAAAAAATATGCGAATAATAGCGGTAGTAATGGGTGAATTAGAGGCAACAACTAGAAATAGAGAAATAACTGGTATGCTTGATTATGCTTTTGCTCAATATGAAGTTGAAAAACTTCTTAGTAAAGATAGTATTATTGGTAAATCATTGATTGAAAAAGGTATTGATAAATATGCTTTATTAGTACCAGTTGAAGATGTAACTTTATTGAATAAGAAACTAGATGGTAAGAAAAATGTAACTTATGAAGTTGAAACAAATAAAATAAGTGCACCTATAAAAAATGGAGATATTGTTGGAAAACTCCATATAAAAGAAAATGATAAAATTATGAGAACAATTGATGTAACTGTTAATAAAACTATTAAAAAAGCCAATCTATTTAATTTATATATACGCTATTTAAAAGAAATATTAGTTGGTGATATAAGTCTTTAAAGGACTTATATTTTTAATAAAATACTATTTTTAATTGTGAGGATAATCTTTAATATGCTATAATTAATATTAGATAAAGTTTAGAAGTAAGCGTTATCAAATTTTTATACATTATAGAAGGAGATTCATATGGAATTATTAAAAGTTATATTTTTAGGAATAGTGGAAGGAATAACTGAATGGTTACCGATAAGTAGTACAGGTCATATGATTTTAATTGATGAATTTATAAAATTAAATGTAAGTTCTGAATTTAAAGAAATGTTTTTTGTAGTAATACAACTGGGTGCCATTATGGCTGTTATATTACTTTATTTCAAAAAATTAAACCCTTTATCTTTAAAAAAGTCAAAAGAAGAAAAAAAAGAGACTTGGTCTTTATGGTTTAAAGTATTAGTTGCGTGTATACCAGCTGCAATTATAGGCGTTTTATTTGATGATTGGATTGATAAAATGTTTTATAATTATGTCATTGTTGCTTTAATGCTAATAATTTATGGTATTTTATTTGTTATTATTGAAAATAAAAAAGGAACGAAAAAACCGATTATTACTTCATTAAAGACTATTACTTATAAAACAGCTTTAATTATAGGAGTATTTCAAGTTTTAGCTTTAATCCCCGGAACATCTAGATCAGGCGCTACTATTGTTGGTGCTATGCTAATTGGAACATCACGAAGTATTGCTGCTGAATTTACATTCTTTTTAGCTATTCCTGTTATGGTTGGAGCAAGTTTACTTAAAATAATAAAATTTGGCTTAGTTTTTACAAGTAGTGAGATAATTATATTATTAGTAGGAATGTTAAGCGCTTTTGTTGTATCAATATTTGCAATTAAATTTTTAATTAATTATATTAAAAAAAATGATTTTAAAATGTTTGGATATTATCGAATAATTTTAGGAGTTTTAATTTTAATTTATTTTTTACTATTTTAGTTATAATATGAAAAAAATTATGTTTAAATAAGTGTTATTATATATATTCTTATTGAGTATGAAAGAGAATAGAAAAATTTTTAAAAGTATTAGTTCATACAAAAAAGTATATTTAAAAATAACTTAAACAAATAAAAAGGAAGATATGTCTTCCTTTTCATTATATTCTTTTTTCTTTTTTTAAAAAATTAACTGTATCTTTTAAAGTTTCTTCAAAATTTCTATTTTTATAGCCTAATTCTTTTTGTGCTTTTAAATTAGAAAATTGGGCATTAGTTGATAAAGTATAAAGAGAATATTTGGTATATAAAGGTGGTTGTTTTAAAATTTTATAATATAATTCGGCTAAAGAAGATGTTGATTTAGCTAGCCACATAGGAATAAATGTTTTAATTTCTTTGTGTCCAGTAATTTTATGTAGTATTTGAAATATTTCTTTAATAGTAATATACTTATTAGATAATATATAGCATTCACCAGATTTACCTTTTTCTATACACAAAATAATTCCTTTAGCGACATCTCTAACATCAACAAAATCATAACCACCTTTAACACCGGCACTTAAAGTCCCACGGCAGTAGTCAATAATTAATTGTGTTATATGTCCTTTTCCATAATCATTAGGACCCGTTATTCCAGAGGGATGGACAATTGAAACGTTTAATCCTTTTTTTACTGAATTAAGGACATATTTGGTTGCTTCAGCTTTGGTTTTAGCATATAATCCTATAACATCATCAGAATTAAAACAATTAGTTTCAATAATAGTTTGTCCTTTAGGTAATTCTTTAATAGCATGAACGGAACTAACATAGATTAATTTATCAACTTTATTTTGAATACATAAATCAACGATATTTTGAGTTCCTAAAACATTCACGTTATAAACTAATTGGTTATAATGTGAAGCAATAGAAACAATTCCTGCACAATGAATAACTATTAATTTATCTTCGTTATTGGTGAAAAAATCAATTAAAGAGGTTTTATCAGTAACATCACCATAACATTTTTCAATATTTGTTGGCAAATAAATTTCGTTTTTATCATTGGGCATAATTAAAACTTTAACATTTTTAGTGTTATCACAAAGTTGTTTTACAAGTGTAATTCCTAAATGTCCGGCAGCTCCAGTTATTAAATATTTAGTTTTCATATCATCACCATCTATTAATATTATAACACTTTTAGAAAAAAACATTTAAGTTTATCATAAAAATTTGTTTAACTATTGATAACTTAATTAAAACATAGTATAATTTTTTATAGAAATGAGGTATATTGTGAAAATTTTATCAGTAAATGCAGGGAGTTCATCATTAAAATTTCAAATGTATGAAATGCCAGAGGAGAAAGTTTTAATATCTGGTGTTTTTGAAAGAATAGGTATGGATAATAGTTTTTATACAATTAAATTGAATGGTGAAAAAATTAAAAAAGAAGCTGAATTAGATACTCATAAAACAGCATTTGAAATATTAGTTAAGGAATTAAGTTTGAATAAAATTGTTTTATCTTTAGATGAAATTAAAGGAATTGGTCATCGAATTGTTCAAGGTGGATCATATTTTGATAAAACAGTTATTGTAGATGATGAAGTTATTATGAAAATAGATGAGCTTTCTCTTTTAGCTCCTCTTCATAATCCAGCAGCAATAACTGGAATAAATGCAGCTAAAGAAGTTATTAAAAGCGCTATTCAGACAGTTGTGTTTGATACAGCTTTTCATCAAACTATGGATGAATCAACTTATTTATATGCTCTTCCATATGAATGGTGTTGTAAATATAAAATCAGAAAATATGGAGCACATGGAACTAGCCATAAATATGTTGCTTTAAAAATGAATGAAATATTAGGGCGTATGAATACAAAATTAATAACTTGTCATATTGGTAATGGTGCTAGTATAAGTGCGGTTTTAAATGGATTATGTGTTAATACTTCAATGGGATTAACGCCTAATGCAGGTTTAATAATGGGTTCAAGATGTGGAGATATTGATGCAACAATTGTTCCTTATATTATGGATAAGTTAAAAATAAATGCTAGAGAAATGGATACTATTTTAAATAAACAAAGTGGTTTATTAGGTATTAGTGGGATTAGCAGTGATTCAAGAGATATTGAAGAAGGTATTAATAGTGGTAATGAAAGATGTATTTTAGCACAAAAAATGTATGTTAGAAGAATTATTGATTATATTGCAAAATATTATGTTGAATTAGGTGGTTGTGATGGAATTATATTTACAGCTGGTGTTGGTGAAAATTCAATTAGCACTAGACGTGAAGTAATTCAAGGATTAGCTATATTAGGTGTTAAAATAGATGAAGAAAGAAATAATACAAGAGGAAAACTTGCATTAATTAGTAGTGATGATTCATCAATTCCTTGTTATGTTATACCGACTGATGAAGAACTTATGATAGCAAGGGATACATATAATTTAATTAGAAAGTAGTGATAAGGTGTTTCATAATATTTATAAAGATATCCATAAAACAATTAAAAAATTTGACACGATTGTTATTGCAAGACATATTGGGGCTGATCCTGATGCTTTAGCGAGTCAAATTGCGTTAAGAGACATTATTTTAAATACTTTTCCTAAGAAAAAAGTATATGCGGTTGGATATCCGGCTTCTAAATTTCGATTTTTAGGAATACTAGATAAGTTTGATGATGAGTTTTATGATAATTCACTACTTATTGTTTTAGATACACCGGATTTAAAACGAATTGATAATGCTGATTATAGCAAGTTTTCTTATATTATTAAGATTGATCATCATCCTATTGTTGATAAATATGCAAACATAGAATGGATCGATGATAAGGCATCTTCGACTAGTCAAATGATTATAGAACTTATTTTCAATTCTAAGTTTAAGATGACTAAGGAAGCTGCTGAAAAGTTATATATAGGTGTAATATCTGATACAAATAGATTTTTGTTTAATTATACTAGTCCTAAAACATTTGAGCTTATTTCTAGATTAATTAAGAAAACACATATTGATTTTACTTCTTTGTATGAGGCTTTGTATTTAAGACCACTTAAAGAAGTTAAATTTGAAGGATTTATTGCTAATAATTTGACTATAACTGATAATGGGTTTGCTTATATTATTATTGATGAGGCTATGTTAAATGAATATAGTGTTGATTCAGCAACGGCAGGAAATATGGTTAATAATTTTAATTTTATTGAAGAAGTTATATCATGGGCAGTATTTTCGGTCGATAAAAATAATGATATAATTCGTGGTTCAATTAGATCAAGAGGACCAATTATTAATGAAATTGCTAGTCATTTTAATGGTGGTGGGCATATATATGCTAGTGGTGTTAGGATTAAAACAGTTGAAGAAATTAATCAATTAGTAAAAGAATTAGATATAGCGTGTATGAAATATAAGGACAAATAGAATTGTCTTTTTTGCTTATTACTAACTAAATTTATATATTATAGTCTTAATAAGTAGGAAATTCATTTTTTTATTAAAAACAAATTTACTTATTTTTTTAAATTCTCTTTACCCTTTAAATAAAATATAGTATAATTACAAATAGAATATATGAGGAGTTGATAGTGTGAAGCGCATTTATAATAGCATTGATATTGGTTCAGATACTATAAAAATAGTTGTTTGTGAATTGTATAAAAATAAACTTAACTTGCTTGCTGCTACGACAACTAAATCTAACGGAATTAAAAAGGGATTAATAACTGATATCGAACTGGCTAGAAGAAGTGTAAAGAAAGCTCTCACAGAAATTGAAGATATGCTTGGAATTACTATAACTAAAGTAATTGCGAATGTACCTAGTTATTTATCAGAATTTAGTATGGTAAATGCTACTATTTTAATTGATAATGAAGAAAATGTTGTTAGTGGTAATGATGTAGTGAAGGTTATTCAAGAAACTTTTAAAAATTATAATGATTTATCAAGAGAAATGTTAACCATTTTACCAATAGATTTTAAAGTTGATAATCAGATGACTAATGATCCTAAAGGATTTATTGGTAAAGAATTATCGACACGTGGAATTATGGTAACAACTCCTAAAAAAAATATTTATTCAGTAGTTGGCTTATTAGAATCTCTTGGATTAGAAGTTGTTGATGTATCTTTAGATAGTATTGGAGATTTAAATACTTTTAAAACTAAAGAGATGGAGAAACAAGCTGGAGTAATTGTTAATATTGGCAGTGAAACAACAACTATATCTTTATTTAATAAGGGAATAATTGTTAAAAACACAATTATTCAATTAGGTGGAAAAAATATTGATAATGATATTGCTTATATCTATAAGATTGAAATTGATATGGCGAAAAGGTTAAAAGAAAAAATTGCTTTAGCTCATAAAAATTATGCTAATAATTCAGAAATAGTAGAAATAACTAATAAATATAATGAAAATGTACGAATAAGTCAAAGTGAATTGAGCGAGATTGTTTATTCGAGAATAGAAGAAATATTAAATTTAGTGAAAAAAGAGA
>JAVWDK010000033.1:0-8926 GCA_036642175.1 Bacilli bacterium | reverse complement strand
TAATAACTATTTTTTGATATTACAATATGATCTGCTATTTTAATCCCCATCAGTTGTCCGATATTAATTAAATTATTAGTCATTTCTAAATCTTCTTTACTAGGAGACGGATTACCACTTGGATGATTATGAATGCATATAATTGCTGATGCAGATAAGTTATAGGCTTCTTTAAATATATCGCGTGGATGAATTAATGTTTGATTAATAGTTCCTATATATAATAATTTATCTCTAATAATAATTTTTTTATTATTTAAATACAAACAGTAAAAATATTCTTGAAATTTATCACCAATTTTATCTTTATAATATTCAAAAACAATTTTTGCATTATTAAATTTAGTATTATTAATTGTTTCAATTGGATTACTAATTCTTTTAGTTAGTTCTATTAAAGCCAAAATGGTAGTTGCTTTTGAAGGACCAATTCCTGCAATACTATTTAATTGTTCATAATTCATAGTTTTTAGATTACTAATATTATTTAATTTAGATAATATTGAATTAGCAAGTTCTTTTACAGATTGCTTTTTTGTCCCTGTTTTTAATATTATAGCCAAAAGTTCTTCGTTTGATAAGGATGTACTACCATTATTAATTAATCTTTCCCGCGGACGATCATTTATAGGCATATCTTTAATTTTAACCATCAACTACCAACTCCTTATATTTAGTTAAAACTTGATTTATTAAGGTTTTTATTGTATTGTCATCATTAGTATTCTCTAAAACATTATCATAATTTGATAATGATTTTAAAAATGTTGAATTGCCAACTTTAAATTCCTTTATATAAGTAATATACCCAAGTTGTTTGTAATAATCCTGTATTTTTTGAGCATTTTCTTGATTTTTTGTAATTCCAATAAAAGCATAATATTTTGCATTAATAATTGTATATATATAATTATTAAAATCTTTCATATTGTCTTTTAAAGATTCAATTGTAGAATAAACTCCTTGTTGAATAAAATAAAGATTTTCACCATTATTAAAAACAGGAGTTAGTGTTTCTTTATCATCATATTGATTAAACATAAATTGTGCTGAAAAAAAACCAACTAATAAAGCTATAAATACAGGAGCTATATATTTTTTCATATTATCACCACTGTCATTATCACCTATTTGTTAGTCATATTTTGTCGTTTTATTTTATTAATTCAATTACTTCATCAATATTTATTAATTTAAAATCAGTTTCTGTTCTTTTTTTAAATTCAACTAAATTTTCACTTATTTTTTTACCAATTGTTATTCGATATGGTATTCCAATTAAATCCATGTCATTAAATTTGACCCCAGGTCTTTCATCACGATCATCAAGTAATGTATCAATTTTCAATTTGTTTAGTTTATCATATAATTGATTAGCTTTTAAAAGTGATAACTCATCATTACTAATTATTATAATTCCAACTTTAAAAGGGGCAATGTTATGAGGCCAAATGATACCTTTTTCATCATGATTTTGTTCTACTATGCTAGCAATTATTCTTTCAATTCCAATTCCATAGCATCCCATTACTACTGGTTTTAAAGTATTAAATTTATCTAAATATTTTAAATTTAAACTTTCAGAATATTTTGTGCCTAATTTAAATGTGTTTCCTATTTCAATTCCCTTTTTAAATATTAAAGGATTATAACAAGTAGGACATAAATCACCAATTAAAACATTTTTAATATCAGCAATAATTGTTGGTTTAAAATCAGTTATATTCACATTTATATAATGATAATCTGTTTCATTAGAACCAACAATAAAATTACTCATATATTCTATATCTTGATCCATTATAATTGGTATATTTATATTTATTGGTCCAGCAAAGCCAACTTTAGCATTAGTTATTTTTTCTACATCGCTTACTAAAGCAAGCATTACTTCTGTAGCATTTAATATTTTAGCTAATTTTATTTCATTTATTTCTTTATTACCTTGAACCATACAAGCATAAAATTGTTCATTAGCTTTATATATCATTGTTTTAACAAATTTTTGGGCATCTTTATCTAAAAATCTTGCTACATCTTCAATTGTACCAACGTTAGGGGTATAAATTTTTTCTTTTGATAGCCTTACTTCTTTAGTTTGTTTTTTATTAATAACACATTTGCTAACTTCAATATTTGAAGAATAACCACATTTTTCACATACAACTAAAGTATCTTCACCAACATCAGTTAATGCTTGAAATTCTTCAGAAAGAAGTCCTCCCATAGCACCTGTATCTGCTGTTACAACTGTGTATTTTAGTCCAAGCTCAGTAAATATTTTATGATAAGCACTATATATTTTTTGATAAGATTTATCTAAACTTTCATTATCTATATCAAAGCTATAAGCATCTTTCATAATAAATTCTCTAACTCTAATTAACCCTAATCTTGGACGTATTTCATCACGATATTTATTTCCAATTTGATATAATGTAAAAGGCATATCTTTGTAAGATTTTATTCCCATCTGCGAAGCTATTACAAAAAATTCTTCATGAGTTGGTCCTAAAGCATAAGATCTATTATATCGATCATTTAATCTAAACATAGAATTTCCAAATATACTTTCTCTACCTGATTCACTAAAAACTTCCGTTGGTAAAAGTAGTGGCATTGACAATTCTAAGGCACCTGCTTCATTCATATATTTTCTAACTATATTTATGACATTTTTAACTACTTTATCACCTAAAGGCATTTTCATATATATTCCATTACTTAATTTTTTAAACATGCCACTTTTAACAAGAAGATTCCCACTTATTGATTCTTCATCTTTTATATCCTCTCTAATTGTATAGAAAAAACTATTTTTTAATTTCATTTGAAATGCCTTCTTTCTTTATAAATTATAACATATAATTAGTAATGTTTTTTAAAATCCACTTCTTTTAAATAATTTTTCTAATTCATAATTTGAATAAAAAATGGTTGTAGGTCGTCCATGTGGACAGTTAAATGGGTTATCACACGCTCTTAAATCATTGATTAATTGTTCCATTTCCTTTATGGTAATATTTTCATTAGCCTTTATTGCTAATTTACAGCTTAACATTGTGGCAATTTTTTCATTAAATTTAACAATGGAAAAATTCTTTTCTTCTTGAATTATTACTTCAATTATTTTTCTAATTGCTTGTTCTTCATATCCTTTAGGAAGCCACGTTGGATGTCTTTTTATTATTATCGAACTAATTCCAAATTCTTCTATTAAAAAAGCCATATTAGTTAATATATGTAGATTTTCTTTTAGAATTATATACTCGTTAGTTGGCAATTCTAAGGTAATAGGAAATAATAATTCAATACTAGAGACATGAGGGTTTCCTAATTTTTCTTTAAATGTTTCATAATTTATTCTTTCTTTAGCTGCATGTTGATCAATCAAATACATTCCTAATTCATTTTGACAAATAATATATGTTCCATGAACTAAACCAACTGGATATAATTCAGGAAGACGCTCTTTTTTTTCTAATTCTTGATAATTATTTTCTATATTGTTAGTTTCTATTGATTCTATATCGCGTTTAACTAAGAAATCTTTATTTCCATAAAGTTCAGTTGTCTCATTTATTCTATTTAATTCTAAAGTTTGATATTGATATTTAGGGCTTTCTGGTTCTTTTATAGTTTCTTTAATTTCAGGAATTAAATTAATTTTTCTAATTTTATTTTTTATCATTTCTTCAATGGTTAATGATAATTCTTCAATTTTAGAAAATCTGATATCCATTTTAGTTGGATGAATATTGACATCAACTAAACTAGGATCAGCTTTTAAATTGAGGACAACGATAGGATACCTTGTATCTGGTTTAAATGAATGATAGCTATCATTTATTACACGGCATATTTCTGTGTTTTTGACAACTCTTCCATTTACTAAAGTTATCATGTGATTTCGACTAGAGCGGTTTATTTCAGGTAATGAAATATAACCATCTATTTCATAATCATCATTAGTACTATTTACTAAAAGCATTTTTTTAGCTACTTCGACTCCATAAATGTTTTTTATGGTTTTTAGTAAATTATTGGTTCCATCCGTACTTACTACAACAGAGTTATTATTTATTAAAGTAAATTTAATATCAGGATGTGAGAGAGCTAATTTGTCTATATATTCAACTATATTAGCTAGCTCTGTGTACAAGCTTTTTAAATGTTTAAGTCTTGCTGGAGTATTATAAAATAAATTTTTAACAGTTATTATTGTTCCACGACGTAAATCACCTGCTTTTACCTCACTTATTTTTCCACCTTTTATATTGACAATTGTTCCAATTTCACCAGTTGATGTTATAAGTTCAATTTCACTTACAGAAGAAATAGCAGCTAATGCTTCGCCTCTAAAGCCTAAAGTATTAATGCTAAATAAATCATGTTCTGTTTTTAATTTGCTAGTAGCATGTCTCCCAAAAGATAAAATAGCATCTTCTTTATCCATCCCTGAACCATTATCAGTTACTTTTATTTCTTTAGTACCTGCTTCAATTAATTCAACTTTTATTTCATTACTATTAGCATCTATACTATTTTCTACTAATTCTTTAACAACAGAAGCACATCTTTCAACAACTTCTCCAGCAGCTATTTTATTGGCTAATATTTCATCCATTACTTGTATTTTGCTCATTTTTACACCTTCATGTTAAAAGTATAACAAATTATTAAAAAAAAAGAAAGGTTGATTTTCTTTTAAGATATATTTAATTATATTTTTTAAAAATTATGCTTTAATTATATTTAATAATTATTGATAAAATTAATCAGTTTACATTTAAATAATGTATAATATTCACTCCATTTGTCTATTATTTTAACCTCACTAATATTTTCATCAAAAATGATGATTACTTTTTTTAAACTTACGAATTAAATTAAATAGTTGATAATGCCATGTAATTGGCAATTCAAATTCACCAATTAATTCTTCAACATATCCATTAAAGCCTTTTTTAAATTTATAAACACCATAATCTTTAGGATGATTATTTATATTTGCTGGAATCATATAAAAATTATATTTTTTAAAATGATTTTTAATTCCATATTTAATCATTTCCCATTGTTGTAAATATTGTGAATTAAAATGCATATATTCTTCATAATTACCACTAGATAAATATATAATTTCTGGTTTAATCAAAATAAACATTGAGCTTGATAAAATAATAATATTTTTCTTTTCCTTATTGGCAATGCTTTTTAAATCAAGTATTTTATTTTCAATTGAAATAAGATTTTCTTTCAAAGCTTCTTTTTTTCCATTATTAGCTAAAGCATCACTTAAATTCATTAGTTTATTATGTTTTTCTAGTTTTTCTTGTTCTAATATTTTAAGATATTCAGAAATATTTAACTCTGTTACAAAAAATTTTACTTCCCCTTTATCATGAAATAATTGGTACATATTTTTATAATAACTTATATTTCTAATAGAAAATTGTTTTCTCTGACTAGTTTTTATTAAAACATCTTGAAATTTATCTAATTCATCGTACATTAATTCTCTTACTGATATTCCTTTTTCTTCAGTATTTTTAATAATATTTCTAGTATTAGATTTCATGTTTTTTAGAATTTCTTCCTCTGATTTGTTTTCAATATCTAAAGAAAACATCCATACTGCTTGTTCTGTATTAATACTTTTAACTTTTTTAAAACCTTTTTTTTCTAGATAATTAGTAATACTAATATTATTGATTCCATTTTTTACTTCATTACCATCTATATCTCTTTGTTTATTAATAATATAAGGGTCGATTCTTAAAACATAACCATTTTTAGCTTTCACA
This sequence comes from Bacilli bacterium, assembly GCA_036642175.1. GTDB lineage: Bacteria > Bacillota_I > Bacilli_A > RF39 > UBA660 > JALELF01. The sequence goes on along the minus strand of JAVWDK010000033.1, from coordinate 3,119 downwards.
TATTCTTTTACATTATCAATAAAAAAATTTAGTAAATCAACATTTTTAAAGTCTAATAAGAAACCTCTTGGAGAATAGAAATCACATTTACTCATTTTTCTAATATGTGAAATTAGCATTGCTGCACCAATTATTATGTTTTTTTCTTTAACACCAACAAAGTAAACTTTCCAACCTGATTTTTGTCTTAAATCACCAATTTCTTTAGCTGATAAAAAGGTTTTTAGTGGATGATTATTCCAAAACTCAGTATATTCTATCTCATTTAATTCTACAAATTTCACGATATCTCTTCTTTCTAATTACACATATAGATTGCTTTTTTTACTAATATTTTTACTTCATCAATATTAATATCAAGTGTTTTATCTTCAAACTTTAGGTTTGCAATAGCCTGTCTGATTGCTTTTTCTAATATTTTATCAGTTATTATTTTCATACATCATACCTCTAATATATTGTAACATTATTTATTGAAATTATTTAAAAAATCTTTCAAATTAATAGCAATTTTTAATGGAACTATTTTAGTTAAATCTTCAATACTAACTTCCTTTAAATTATTAATTGTTTTATATGTTTTTAAAATTTCATTTTTTCTATTTTCACCAATTCCAATAACATTATCAAGAATACTTTCTAATGAACCTTTACTTCTGATTTGTTTATGATAATTAATTGTAAAATTATGAACTTCATCTTGCATTCTTGCTAATAAGTAAAAAAGATTAGTTTTTTTATCAATTTTTATTTCTTCTATAGGTTCAAAGGCAAGAAGTGAATTAGTACTATGCTTGTCATCCTTTTTAAGCCCAACTATCGGTATTTTCATATTTAAACTATTTATTACTTCTCTTGCTATGTTAATTTGTCCTAGTCCACCATCAACAATAATTAAATCTGGTTTGATTAAATTATCTTTTAAAACACGAAAATAACGACGATATATTACTTCTTTCATTGTACCATAATCATCATTTTTGTCTAATGTAATTTTGTATTTGCGATATTCATTTTTATTAGGAACACCATTAGTAAAAACAACCATTCCTGAAACATTATAAGTCCCAAATAAATTGGAATTATCAAATATTTCTATTCTATCTAATTTATCTAATTTTAATATTTCTTTTAATTCATTATTAGCGTCAATTGTTTTTTCTTCATCTTTTTTTATTAATTCATATTCTTCGTCAAGTCTTATTTTAGCATTATTACAAGCCATTTCTATTAAATTATGTTTAATACCTTTTTTAGGAATTACAACACTTATTTTTAAATAATCAGCTAACAAATTATTATCAACAATAGCTGGTACTAATAGTTCTTTTGGTAAGATAATGTTTTTTTCATAAAACTTAGCAATATATCTTGTTAATTCTTCAGCAAATTCATCAATTGTTGGAATTATTTTAGAGTGCCTTCCAACTATTTTACCATTTCTAATAAAAAATACTTGAATACTTAAATAGCCTCGATTAAAATAATAACCAAATATATCTCGATCAATAAGATCTTTTATTTCAACTTCTTGTTTTATTAAAGTTATATTAATATAATCTAATAAATCTTTTAATTCTTTTGCTTTTTCATAATTCAGATTATTACTTTCTTTTTGCATTTCATCTTTAATTTTATTAGTTATTAAAGAATGATCACCTTTTAAAAATTTAATTATATCTTCTTTCATTACTTTTATTTTTTCTTTATCTATTTTATTTGCACAATAACCTAAGCATTGTCCAATATGAAAATATAAACAAGGTTTCTTGCTATATGTTTTGCACTTTCTTAATGGATACATTCTATTTAAAAGATTAACTGTATTTCTTGCCGCTGTTACATTAGGATAAGGTCCATATAAATAATTAGTATTTTTTTTGCGATTAACATTTCTTACAACAGTTAATTTTGGAACAAGTTCATCAGTTAGTTCAATATAAGGATAAGTTTTATCATCACGGAGAAGAATATTATATTTTGGATCATGTTTTTTTATTAAGTTTAATTCTAATACTAATGCTTCCGTTTCGCTATTTATAACAATATATTCAAAATCTTTTATTTCACTTATTAATTTTGCGGTTTTTCCAGTATGTGTACCTCTAAAATAAGATGATAATCTGTTTTTTAGTTTTTTGGCTTTACCAACATAAATAATTATTCCATCTTTATTTTTCATTAAATAGCATCCTGGCTGATTTGGTACTAATGAAAGTTTTTCTTTAAACATTTTATCACCTTCTTATTTGTTTTTTAAATATATTTACTAATTATTATTATTTTGTTACCACTTTTACTAATTCCCTTAAGACCAATATATTTATATTTACCATATTTTCTAATTGAAAAAACATCATTTTCTTTTATTTCTTTAAATTTATCTAATATTTCATAATTTAAAATTACTTCTTTTTTTAAAAAAAACACATCAATTTTACTTCTACTTATATGAGTTATTTTAGAAACAATTACATCCATTCTAAGACTTGTTACTAATAGTTCAATTTCTTCATAAGATTTTTTATAACTATTTAATTCATTCAATTCAGTTTCAATTAATGATACATTATATTTTCCAATTATAGATAAATTATATTTTAAATAATCACAAATACTTTCTTTAACTACAATATAATACTTTTCATTAACGATGATATCTCCTATTAATGACATATCTATTTGAGCTTTGAATAAACTTCCTAAAATATCTGAATGTTTTAAAGTGTTTTTTGTTATTATTTTTAATATTTTTATATTAGGCTCTTTTTCTTTGTACAAAATTATTTTATCAGCTTCTTTATATGAATAATACATTTTATATTTAATATTAAGTTTATTTAATTCACTGATAACTAAATTTATTTCTCGACTGTCAAGAAAATTACTTGCTTTATTTTTTGCTAAATTATTAATAATGTTCTTAATTAATATTTTGTCTTTTTTTTCCATATTTTCCTAATTTCTTTTAATTTATAATGATAATATTTTGAAAATTGTTTTACATCTACAAACATTTAATTCAATTATTTGATTAAGTAAATAATAATGTGAAAAAATGATTTTTTGTTTTTCACATTTTTTTATATATATTTTTAGACAAAATTTTCAAATATTAA
>JAVWDK010000032.1:0-9403 GCA_036642175.1 Bacilli bacterium | reverse complement strand
ATAATGATGGTAATTTAGATACTTTAAAAGAAGGAACTGCTAAAATTAAAATAAGTACTAAAAATCAAAGTAAAGAAATAAATATTATTGTCACTAATAATGAAGAAAAACTTACTAATATATCTTTTGTTGAAGAAAAAGTAAAATTAAATGTAAATGATAGATATTTATTAGAAACAAAAACATATCCTAAAAATTCTTTAACACCAGATTTATTATGGACTAGTGCAAATGAAAACATTGTTAAAATAACAGATGGATATCTTGAAATATTAAATCCTGGTACTTCGCAAATAACCGTTTCAAAGAAAATAGGAGATAATGAAATAAGTGCTAGAATAATAGTTAGTGTAGGTAATGATTTTGCTACTGAAATAAAAAGCATAAATTTTGAAGAAGAAATAATTACTTTAGGTTTAAATGAAACATATCAATTAAACCCAATAATAAAGCCAGATAATGCTTCAAAACAAATAGAATATAAAATAACTGATGAAAAAATAATTAGTATTGATAAATATGGAATCATTAAAGCCAAAAATAAAGGAACTACTTCCATAATTGCATTAGCTAGTAATGGAAAAAGTAAAATTATTGAAGTAAAAATTACATCAAAAGAAGATGGTTTAATCATCAATAAAGAAGAATTAATGATTGCTAAAGAAGAAACTTATCAATTGAAAAGTAACTATGTTAGTGGAATAGAATGGTATAGCAGTAATAATAAAATTGTGACAGTTGATAATAAAGGATTTCTAAAAGGAATTAATAATGGAGAAGCTATAGTAACGGCTATAAATAATTATGGAAGAATGAATACTGTTAAAATAAATGTAAAAGGAAAAGGAATTCCTGTTGAAAAAATAAGTATTAATAAATCAGAAATAACTCTTCAAGCTGGTAAAAATTATCAACTGAAAGCTGAAATAATACCTAAAAATGCTACTAATAAAGAAATAATATGGGAAACAATGGATAATAGAATTGCTCAAGTTACTGATGATGGAATGATTATTGGCAAAACAGAAGGAACTACTATTATAACTGGTTACTCAAGCAATAACAAACAAACAATTGTTAAAATAAATGTAATTAAAGGATATGTATCAATTGATGAACTCGAAATAAATCCCAGCAGCTTAACTATTGCTAAAGGAGATAGCTATCAATTAAAAGCAACTTTAATACCTAGTAATGCTAATAATAAAAAAGTAATTTGGAAAAGTTCAGATTTAAATATTGTAAGCATCACAGAAGATGGTTTAATAAAAGCTAATAAAACAGGAAGTGTCATAATAAGTGCAACTAGCAGTGGAATATCTGGAAAAGCGGTTATTAATGTTCGAACGAGTATTACTGAAATCAGTAGTATTGATATAAAAGAAAGCAATGTCGATTTAGAAATAGGCCAAACTAAAAATCTTACAGTAACTTATTTACCAAGTAATGCTAGTAATAAGAGTTTTTCTTGGAGTAGTAATGATGAAACAGTGGCAACAATTTCTAATAAAGGATTAATAATTGGAAAAAAAGAAGGAAAGGCATCAATAACTGTAAGCTCTTCAAATGGTAAAAAAGATACAATTAAAGTAAACATAAAAAAGCCCAAAGAACCAGATGGGAAAATAACTAATATTTATATAAACTTAGAAAATGTTGGTTTACAAAAAGGAGAAACAAAAAAGTTACGTGCAACAATACTTCCTTTAAATGCTAAACAAGATGTAACTTGGATAAGTGATAATCCTAATATAGTCAGTGTTGATAGCAATGGATTAATAATGGCAAATAATACGGGTAATACTATTATTGCCGCTATTGCATCTGATGGAAAAATTGCTAGAACTAAAGTATTAGTATCTTTTCCACCTATATATTCAAATAAAACACCAATATTGCAAATGATGTCTAATAATTTAATTGTTACTATGACAAAAGATGACAAATTGGGAGCTAAAATCATAAGAGTATGGGTAGCTGACCCTTATAAACAATTTCACAAAAAAAACATATTGGGAAATGAAAATGTTGAGCAAATCTTAAATAGGACAGTTAATGAAGAAGGATTATCAAACAGTATTATGATTGGAAGCAATGCTTCTGTTAATTATAAAAGACAACAGCAACTAGGAAATTTAATAATAACTAATGGAAACATAAATCTTAATAATCCTGGTGGGCCATTCAATAGAGGAGCAAATGGGAACGCACTTGTTTATTATGGTATAACATCAGAAGGAATATTAAAAGTATATGGACCAGTTTCTAAACGTAGTGCTGATGAAAAAAGATTATTTGATACCATTATTAATGACGGAGTTAAAGAAACAATAGGTATGACTTTTGAAAATCATTTAGTCGCTAATGCAAAAATATATAAAGCTGATACTTATAGTTTTGCAATAAGAAATACACTATGCCAAGTTAATACTAATAATTTCATATATATAGTAAGTGGAAATGGTGATACAACGCGCGATATAGCTAACTTACAAATTGCTAACGGATGTGTAACGGGAGTAAATTTAGACGGTGGTGGTTCGACTAATGTTTTTTATAAAAATAAAGGTGATAACTACATGAGAGCTATTCATAGTACAAAAAGATTAAGACCAGAGGCAATTTATTTTTCAGAATTTTAAAATATTACAGTATTTTACTTAAATAAAATTGAAATATAACTTAATTATCTAAAATAGTGTATAATAACTATTAGAAATGAGCTGATTATATGTTTATTGATGAAGTAATTGTTGATTTAATTGCTGGATCTGGTGGTAACGGATGCATGGCTTTTCGCAGAGAAAAGTATATTGAAATGGGGGGACCATATGGTGGAAATGGTGGTAAAGGCAGTAATATCATATTTAAAGTTGATGAAGGCTTAAATACATTAATTGATTTAAGATACAAAAGAATTATTAAAGGAGAAAAAGGTGCTAATGGTGAAGGAAAAGGAAAACAAGGTAGAAGTGCAGAAGATATAATAATTAAAGTACCTTTAGGAACTATTATAACTGATTTAGAAACAAATTTAATTGTAGCTGATTTAACTAAAAAAGAAGATGAAGTAATTGTTGCGTTTGGTGGTCGTGGAGGGCGAGGAAATATTGCTTTTGCTACTAGAAGTAATCCCGCTCCATCCTTTGCTGAAAATGGTGAACCTGGTGAAATCAGAAAAATTAAAGTGGAATTAAAACTTCTTGCCGATGTAGGATTAGTTGGCTTACCTAGTGTAGGAAAATCAACTATTATTTCTAAAATATCAGCTGCAAAACCTAAAATAGCGGCTTATCATTTTACTACTTTATCACCAAATTTAGGAGTTGTAAAAGTTGATAGCAATAAATCATTTGTCGTAGCCGATTTACCAGGACTCATAAAGGGAGCTTCATTAGGTGAAGGATTAGGAGATCAATTCTTAAAACATATTGAAAGAACAAGGGTAATCGCACATATTATTGATATGAGTGGTGTAGAAGGAAGAAATCCTTATGATGATTATTTAACTATAAATAAAGAATTAAAAGATTTCAATAAAAAAATATTAGATAAACCACAAATAATTATTGCTAACAAAATGGACATTGAAACATCTAAACAAAATCTAGAAGAATTTAAGAAAAAAGTAAATCTTCCAATATATGAAATATCGGCATTAAATAAAAGTGGTCTTGACATAGTCATAAAAGAGCTTGCCAGTATGTTAGACACTATTGAAAAACAGCCATTATATGAAGAAGAAAAATTTGAAAGTCATATTTTATATAAATTTGAAAGAGAAAAACCATTTACAATTTCTAAAGATAACAACATCTGGATTGTAAGAGGAAAAGAAATAGAAAAATTACTTAAAATGACTAAATTTTTAACTGAAGAATCAGCAATTAGATTTGCCAATAAATTAAGAAAAATTGGAATTGATGCCGAACTTAGAAAACAAGGTGCCTTAGATGGAGATACAGTTAAAATCTTGGATTATGAGTTTGAATACAAATTATAAAGTTCATTATTTCGAACTTTTTTTTATAATAATTTGATTGACTTTTAATATCAAAAAGCATAAAATTAAACTATGAATGCAGATGGAGGAATACAAATGAAATATTATCTAATTGGAATAAAAGATATGAGAATGAGTGCTTTAGCTCTTCTTTTAAATGATTTAGGTTATGAAGTAATTGGTTATGATGATGATTTAGAATATCGTTTTACAGAAGAAACTTTATTGGAAAAAAACATTAAAATATATACTAATTCAAATATATTTGAGTTGGATAAAAATACTATTGTTGTTAGAAGTACTTTAATAAAAGATAATCATCCTGAAATGCAAAGAGTTTTTTTATTAAATTTAAAGCATTACCAGTATCAGGAAATGTTAGGAAGATTATCAAAGGTGTTTGAAACAATTGGCGTTGCTGGTTCACATGGTAAAACCACTACTGCTTCAATGCTAGTGCATGTTTTAAATAGTATTAAAGGTTGTAATTACATAATTGATGATGGACAAGGCTACGCTAATAAAGATAATAAAACGTTAATTATGGAAGTTTGTGAATATCAAAAGTACTTTTTAAATTATCAAGTTGAATATGCTATAATAACAAATATTGAAATGGATCATACCGATTGTTATAAAGATATGTCAGACATGATCTCTACCTATCAAGAATATGCTAATAAAGCCGAAAAAATGGTTATAGTATGTGGGAATAATCCATATACAAGATATTTAGAGGTAAACAAACCATTATTTTATTATGGAATTGATGATGATAGTGATATTGTTGCTAAAGAAGTAGAATATAGGACGGACGGAATTAGTTTTGATGTTTTGGTTGAAAAAAATTATTATGGTCATTTTGATTTGCCATTATTTGGTAAACATATGTTACTTAATTCATTAGCAGTAATAGCAGTTTGTTATTATGAAAGATTAGATGCTAAAGATGTTTTCAATAAATTAAAAACTTTTAAAATAGCATCAAAAAAATTTAAAGAAACGGCTATAGATGATAACATAATAGTTGATAATTATACCAAGTATCCAACAGAAATAAAAGTAACAATAAAAGCACTTAAGCAGAAATATCCCAACAAAAAAATAATTGTGATATTTGAACCTTATACATTTTCTAGAATAAAGGAATTTCATGATGAATTTGTAGAAAGCTTAAATATTGCTGATTACACTTACGTAATGAATATTGATTATGATTGTGAATTACCTAATGACTATCCAGATATTACTTCTTATAATATCATAAATAGCTTAAAGCATAGTAAATATATTGATGATAATGATGTTAATGAGTTACTAAAATATGATAATACTGTAATACTATTTATGGGTAGTAAAAAAATATATTTATTAGAAAATCTATTATTAGAAAAATTGCAATAAAAAAAATCAGTATAATTTTAATGTTATTAACTTAAGAGAATAGAAAATTAAATTCTATTCTCTTTTGATGTTCTTAATCACTACGTAATGGAACTGTAATATATATATAGCTATTCAGAAAGAAAAATAGTCCATAAAAATCTTAAACATATTAAAAAACTATAATTACCATATCCTATAATCATAATTATGGATAGAGGTTATGATTAATAGTATTCTAGTAAAAAAAATGATAAATATGTAGTAAGACTAAAGAAGTCAGATTTTAAAAAGCAAATCATTTTGATTTAAATTACAATAAAATTTAGCTTTTTAATAAGAATATTCTTCTATGGAACTGAAAATATTATAAAATATTTATTTGTAAATCAGATTAAGTTTATATCAAAAAAGAATAGAATTTAATTTTCTATTCTCTTATTTAATAATATTAGTATAATTCTATTTTATTTTCCTTTAAACATATTTTTAAACATTAAAGTATTTTCATACATAAAATATTGAGTTGAATTAGTAATTAATTCCATATCGCCCATATATTCGTAAACATTAGCATTGAAACTCATTTTAAACTGATTTAAACCTTCATACTTTGTATGATCTAAAGTAACATTAGCAACTCCACCTAGATTAAATCTTTTAAAACCTAATTTAGAATATCGCTCAATTAGTTTCCAAATAAGCAAATGCTTTGCATTAAATCCTTTCAAGTTTGCATCCAATCCATCCATAATTATATAAACCATATCACTTGATTTTGTGATTAAAGCACTAGCTACTATCGCACCATCAGGACTATTTTTAAGCAAATTAGTTGCGGCAATAATTTGATTTTTATATCTATTTAATAAATTATCAGCAGTCATTTTTTTACCAACAACATTAACCTTTTCTTCAGGGGGACTATTAAAAATATCTTTACTTAGTTGATTACAAAGTATATCTTGTTTAGAATAGTTTTCTTTCATTTTATCAAGTAATTTAACTGTATCTATTTTAGCATAAAAGAAATCTATTTTATCACTTGGCTTAAAACAAGCATATAAATTTTGAAAATATTGTAAATCACGAGGATATTTATTCTTAGTTTGTAAATATAAGTAGCGCAAATTATTATAATTACTTTTATGAATTGTAATAAAATTTTCTTCAGCACTTCTTATCTTTGTTCTAAATTCTTTTTTTATTTCTTTAAATAAATCGGTATGTGGCTTATTTAAACTAATAATTGCTTCAAAACGAGGTTTTTGAGCTTCAAACATTGAATTATATCCCATATGAATATAACCTAACTTTTTCATATTATTAAAAACGTTATCATAATTAGCATTTTTTTCAATTAACTTTCCATCACTATTGTAAATGTTCCTTATAATTAATGGATTTATTTTAATCGCAATAATTTCTAGATTACCTAGATAATTTTTAATTAATTTTGTAAAATTAGCTAAAATTTCTATATTATTGTATTCTAATAAAAAACCACGTGGAGCATAAGCATACTTTATTTTATCTTTAGTCTCTATTAAAATAAGTGAAACACCAAGAATCACATTTTCATCATCAATCATACCAAGATACATCACTTCATATCCTTCAGCCTTCATAGTCTTACCATATTCATCTGTTTGATATTGGGTTTCAATTTCATGCTTTAAAATGTAATTGTCAAACGTTTTGCTATCTAATTTTTTGATTTTCAACATCACATTCACCTCCATATAATTATAACATACAAATTAGTTTGTCAATAATAAAAAGCAAAAATTAATTTTAAAAAAGTGTAAAAGAAATAGGAATTAAACAAGTTTTTATTGTATATTATTATTAGGAGTTGACAAGATGACTATATTAGTGTATAAATTATTTAATAAAGAAGGAAGTGGATTATGCCTATAAATCTAGTAATCGTAGAATCACCAAGTAAATCAAAAACAATTGAAAAATATTTAGGAAAAGATTATAAAGTATTATCTAGTAAAGGACATATAAGAGATTTATCAACAAAAGGGAAATATGGTTTAGGTGTTAATATTGAAGATAATTTTAAGCCTGATTATACTACCATAAAAGGCAAAAAAAAGGTAATTGATGAACTAAAAAAAGAAGTTAAAAATGCTGATTATGTTTATCTTGCTACTGACCCTGACCGAGAAGGTGAGGCAATTAGTTGGCATTTATTTGATGTTCTTGGCTTAAAAGAAAAAAATTATGATCGAATTGTATTTAATGAAATAACTAAAAATGCAGTTATTGATTCTTTCAAACATGCAAGAAAAATTGATCAAGATTTAGTAAATTCACAAGAAACAAGACGAATATTAGATCGTATTATTGGATTTAGACTAAGTAAATTAATGCAACAAAAAACAGATGGAACCAGTGCAGGTAGAGTTCAAAGTGTTGCTCTAAAATTAGTTGTTGATAAAGAAAGAGAAATAGAAAAATTTATAACTGAAGAATATTGGACCATAACTGCATCCTTTAATGAGTTTAGTGCTGATATATTTAATTATAATAATAAAGAATTAAAAATAGAAAATGAACTAGAAGCAAGTAGTATTTTAAAAAAATTATCAAATGCGTTTAAAATTATTGATGTAAATAAAACAAGTAAAAACAAAAAAGCCATTATGCCATTTATAACAAGTACATTACAACAAGAAGCATCAACAAAACTAGGATTTCCAGCAAGGAAAACTATGTCAATTGCGCAAAAACTATATGAAGGAATTGAACTAACTAATGAAACTGTTGGTTTAATAACATATATGCGTACAGATTCAACAAGATTATCTAATGATTTTATAAAAGATACGTTTAAACATATTGAAACAAATTTTGGCAGTAATTATGTAGGAACAGTTAGACAAACCAAAAAGACTGATAATGTTCAAGATGCTCATGAAGCTATTAGACCAACTAGTATTTCAAGAAATCCATTAACAATCAAACCGTTTTTAACACCTGATGAATATAAATTATATAAAATTATTTATTTTAGAGCTCTTGCATCATTAATGAAAGATGCTAAAACAGAGAATACCACAGTAATATTAGATAATAATAACTATCAATTTAAAGCAACTGGACAAGTTTTAGTTTTTGATGGCTATTTAAAAGCTTATGGTGAATATGAAACTAGCAGTGAAACAATTTTACCGCCATTTGAAAAATATAATTCTAAAATAATTGTATCTAATGATATTACTAAAAATCAACATTTTACAAAGCCACCAGCTCGATATACAGAAGCTAAACTAATAGCTGAATTAGAAAAGTTAGGAATTGGTAGGCCAAGTACTTATGCAACAATTATAAGCAATATTAAAGAACGAGGATATGTAAATTTAACTGATAAAAAATTTATCCCAACATCTATTGGAATTGATGTAACTGATAAATTGCAAATTCATTTTTCTAAATTAATTAGCGTAAAATATACAGCAAACATGGAAAAAAATCTTGATGGAATAGCTGATGGAAATATTGTATGGTATAATACATTAAATGATTTTTATCAAGAATTTGAAAAGTCATTAAAAGAAGCATTTGAAAAAATGCCTAAAAAAGAACCAGAAAAAACTGGAGAAAATTGTCCTAATTGCAATAATCCTTTAGTAATTAGAAAAGGAAAATATGGTGAATTTACTGCTTGCAGTAATTATCCAGCTTGTAAATATATAAAGTCCGACCCAAAACAAATTAAAGAAATAATTGATTGCCCTAATTGTGACGGAAAAATAATTGAAAAGAAGAGTAGAAAAGGGAAAGTCTTTTATGGATGTAATAACTATCCTAAGTGTAAAACTGCTTATTGGGATAAACCAATAGGTCAAAATTGTCCCAAATGTGATAGTATGTTAGTTGAAAAAAAAGAAAAAATAAAATGCTCTGCTTGTGATTACGTAAAATAGAAGTTTAAAAAACTTCTTTTTTGTAACTAATAATAATATTTAATAGCAAATATATGAAATCTTCAACTATTTTTAATGA
>JAVWDK010000031.1:0-9488 GCA_036642175.1 Bacilli bacterium | reverse complement strand
TGATTTTTATAAAATAAGCGATGATAAAGAACCAACTGGTACAGGAGGTATTCCTATTTTAAAAGTTCTGCAAAGTAAAAAATTAAATCATATTTTATGCGTTGTAATAAGATATTTTGGAGGAATAAAATTAGGAATTGGGGGATTATTTAGAGCATATCAAAATTGTGTTGTTAATACTATTTTGACAGCTAATATAAAACCACTAATGAAATTATACAAAATAGAAATTTGTTTTTCATATGATAAATTAAGTAACATTAATAATTTACTATATAAAAGTAAAATAATTTCTAAAGAATTTAAAGATACTATTATTTTTAAATTTTTATGTTCCCAAAATACTTATAATGATATTAAAAAAGAACTATTTATTTATAGTTCTAACACGATTATTATTGATGAATTTTATACTTTAGAAGATTAATTTTCAACCTTATCCATTAATTTGTTTAGCTACTTCATCTGCAAAGTTTTCATTTCTTTTTTCCATACCTTCGCCTACTTCAAAACGAATCATATCTAAGATTTTACCATTATTATTTTTAACATATGTTGCGACATTAATATCTGAATCTTTGACAAATGGTTGTTCTTCTAAACAAACTTCTTTATAAAACTTTTGAATACGACCTTCAACCATTTTTTCAGCAATGTCTAAAGATTTTCCTTCATTAATAGCTTGTTCTTTTAAAATTATTCTTTCTTTTAAAATTTCTTCTTCTGAAACTTGATTTCTATTAACATATTTTGGACGCATAGCAGCTGCATGCATTGAAACATCTTTAGCTACTTCTTCACTAGCGTTTTCAATAATTGTAAGAACAGCAATTTTACCTCCCATATGAATATAAGAGCCAAAACATTGATTATCTAATTTATTTAATATATTGAATCTTCTAAGACTTAATTTTTCGCCAATTTTTGATGTTTTTGCAATAAGCAAATCATTAATTCCATTTAATTGTAAAGCTTCTTCAACAGTCTTAACATCACTATTAATTATTTTTTCTAATATTGTATCAACTAAATCTTTAAATTCTTCATTTTTAGCGACAAAATCAGTTTCAGAATTTACTTCTATTATTGCTGCTTTATTACCATTTATTAAAATTGAGGCAAGTCCTTCCGCCGCAATACGAGTTTGCTTTTTTAAAGCACTTGCAATACCCTTTTCTCTTAAATAATCCATTGCAGCATTAATATCACCAGTTGTTGCTTCTAATGCTTTTTTACAATCAAGCATCCCTGCTCCAGATTTTTCTCTTAATTCTTTTACTAAATTAGCACTTATCATAATATTTTCCTTTCTAAAATTAAAGATGATATTTAATCATCTTATTAACTACTTTAAAGCTTCTATTAATTCAGCTTTTTTCATTGTTGAAAATCCTTTAATTTCTTTATTTTTAGCCATTTCTCTTAATTCAACAACAGTTAAATTTGTTAAATCATTAGTAATATTATTAATAGTTACAATTTCTTCTTTAACTACATCTTTAATTACAGACTCTTCTTTTTTTATTTCTTTAACTATTATTTTTTCTTCTTTAACAGCAACTTTTCCAATTAATGGTTTAACTGGTTCATTATTATTAAATCTTTCATATGGTTTTCTAAAGTCTTTTCTATTATTGTTATATGGTCTATTTTTATCAAATGGTTTTCTTTCTTCAAATCTTCTTGGTCTATCTTCTTTTTTCTTAACGGTTTCTAAGGCTTTTTCCATTATTTCTTTACCGTCTTCTTTGCGATTTTCTGAAATGTAATCAATTATTTCTCCACCTTGTGCTTCGATAATAGCATTAGCCATTACTCCAGTTATTAATTTAACAGCTCTAATTGCATCATCATTACCTGGTATTACATAATCTACCATATCTGGATCACAATTTGTATCAACAATTCCAAATACTGGAATGTTTAATTTTCTTGCTTCATTAATAGCATTTACTTCTTTAGATGGATCAACAATAAATAAGGCATCCGGTATTTTATTCATTTCTCGAATACCACATAATAATTTATTTAATTTTTCATATTCTTTTCTAAGACCTATTACTTCTTTTTTAGGTAAAACTTCAAAAATACCATCTGTTTCCATCTTTTCAATTTCTTCTAATCGTTTAACTCTTTTTCTAATTGTTTTAAAATTAGTTAAAGTTCCACCTAACCATCTTTCTGTAACATAATAAGAATTAGACCTAATGGCTTCATCTTTAATTGCTTCACTAGCTTGTTTTCTAGTTCCTACAAATAAAACTTTTCCATCATTGGCAGCTATTTGTTTTAAAGCATTATATGCTTCTTCAATCATTTTAGCTGATTTTTGTAAATCGATAATATAAATATCATCTCTTGAAGTAAAAATATACTCTTTCATTTTAGGATTCCATCTTTTAGTCTGATGACCAAAATGAACTCCTGCTTCTAGTAAATAATTCATAGATACTACTGACATAATTTCCTCCTTTTGTTTTTCCCTCTGATCACGTCAACTTTTTACACCACCAATATATGGCACTAGGCATAAAAATCTGTGTCATGTGTATTTAAAAACCATAAATATTATAACATATATTGTTGTAGTTACAACAATATATTATGCTTTTTAACAAATTTTATGTAATTTGTTTTAAAAGTGCTATTTAATTATTCTATTAACGATTTCATAAATTTCATTTCCTAATTCATCTATATGTCTTCTTCTGTTATTTTCAATACACTCTATAGTAATATAATTATGCATTTTAGCTATTTCTAAATATGCTTGTTCAGCATTTTTCAAATGTTCTTCAGACGATTCATGCTGGTCAGCTTTTTCTTCCCGTAATTGAAGAGCTTTTACTGAATACTGATATGGTAAATGTAAGAAAACTGTATAATCTGGCTTTGGTAATTCTAATAAACCAAATTCTAAATCTTCTATCCATTTATATAATTCTAATCTCTTTTTTTTATCAAATATTTTTCCAGCTTGATGAGCCATATTAGAATCGGTATAACGATCTAAAATTATATTATATCCATTATTTAATAAAATTTCTAATTCAGAAATATTATATTTTCTATCAGCCGCAAAATATAATGAAGCTACTTTGGGATCAACATTTACAGCATTTTCTTTAAACCAACCCTCACATATATTTGGCTTTCCTAAATAAGGTCCTCCTACTATTTTACCAGTAGGAGAATTATAATTAGGAAAAGTTTTATAAACAATTTTTGCATTCTCTTTTTGAAGTCTTTCAACTAGTATTTTTGCTTGTGTTTCTTTTCCTGAACTGTCTGTTCCTTCAATTACAATTAATTTACCTCGCATTATATTACTCCTTTATTTTTTTTATAAATTATTTAATTTTTCTTTAACAATTTTACTTACAAAACTTAAATCAGCTTTTCCATTTAAAATTGAAGTGATTTTCCCCATTATTTTTCCCATATCTGATATTGAAGTTGGTTTTAATAAATCAATTACCATATCAATTTCTTTGTTTATTTCTTCATCACTTAACTGCTTTGGCATATATTTATTTAATATATCTATTTCAGAGTTAGTTTTATTAATTAAATCTTGACGATTGCCCTTTTCAAAATCAAGAATAGATTCTTTTCTTGTTTTTATTTGTTTACTTATAATAGATATCACTTCTTCATCATTTAGTATTCTTTTTTTTTCAATTTCTTCTAATTGCATCGCCCCTTTTACCATACGTACAACTGATAAAATCTCTTTATTTTGATTTTTCATAGCATTTGTTAAATCTTCTAATATCTGATTTCTCATTTTTTTCTCTAAACAAAAAGAGCTTTAGGCTCTATTTAGTTTTTCTTTCTTTCTACTATTTTTAATAGCCTCTTTTTTAGCTTTTCTTCTTTTAACTCCGGGTTTCATATACCCTTCACTTCTCTCACGTACTTCTTTTAGGAGGCCGTCTTTGACAGTTTTCTGTTTAAATGTTCTTAAAGCTGATTCAAGCCCATTTCTGCCATCTCTAACGATTACTTTAGTCATAATTTCCCTCCCTTCTGTAAACATTGCTATTATAACACTTCAATTATTTTAATTCAATAAAAAATTATGTTTTTTTTAAAAAAAAGAACAATTTTGTTCTTTTTTAATATATTAACACATAAAACCTGTCAATATGTGTCTAATTTCTGTTCCAAGTACTACTCCTAAATTAAATATTACATCAATTGTAGAAGAAAATATTGGTACAATTAGTGGTAGTAATATAAAACCTAATCCAAGAAAGATAAATCTTTTATATTTTATTATAGATTGCACATTCTATTACCTGCAATTCTTCTAATCGAAGTTCCAAAACTTCTTCCTAAATCTAAGATTGAATTTATTCCTCTTGATATGGCAGCTAGAAATGAAGCTGTGATATTTATTCCACCTACTACTTGTAATAATTCATTTTTATTTAATTCTTTCATTTTTTCCTCCTAATAGCGACATTGTAATGGTCTTACGATTCCATCAATTACTCCAATTATAAATACTATTCCTGCGCCAATTAATAGGCAAAATCCTATTCCACCACCTTTAGTATTTATAAGTTCTTTTTTACTTAATTCTCTCATTATTGTATTCCTTTCTTTATTATTTCTATAATTTTTTTATAAAATGTGGTTGTCCCTTGACTAATTGAAATATTAAAAATATATTGTTGCTGTTTTTCTACTTCTGTTAAATTACATTTATAATAAACTTCAAAATACTTTTGATAATTATTATCAATTAGTTCATTGCTTACTTTATAAGTAATACAATTCTTTTTTTGATTGTTGATTTTAATATTGTTAGAAATGTTAGATATATTATCTTTTTCAACTATAACTTTTAAATAATAATCATTATCTAATACTACTTGTCCAAAATAAGTTGATTTTTTTTCATATTTAAAGAAAAATATAATTAATGCCACCGATATAATCCAAATTACTAAAAAGATAAACCATGTATGAATTGCTTTTTGTTTTGGAAAATGAAAGTCATCCATTTTTACTATTCACCTCTTTAATTATACCCTGTTCTAATTTTATAACTTTATCAAATAAATCAATATTTTCTAATCGATGAGATACTACTATAATCGTTTTATCTGAAAAATTTTTAAAAATATTTTTTAATATTTTTCTTTCTAAATTGTGGTCCATCTGGTTTAATGCTTCATCAATTAATAATATATCAAAATTTTTAAGCAAACTACGTGCCAAAATAATTCGTTGTTTTTGCCCACCAGAAATGTTAAAACCATTTTCTTCAATTAACATATTAAATCCTAATTTATTGTCCAAGAAATCAATATAACAGCTATCTGTTACATTTTTTAAATTATTACTATCAATTTTTCTATCTAAAATAATATTATTATATACCGTATCCGTAAACAAATTTTCATTTTGTGATATATAACAGATACTATTATTAATAGAGTTATTACTGTAATCATTAATATCAATACTATTAATTAATATTTTATTTCTTTCAATAGCATAATATTTTTTTAATAATTTTAATATAGTACTTTTCCCAGAACCACTATTACCTAATATTAATACTTTCTCTTTATTATTAATTTCAAGATTAATGTTTTTTAAAATTATATCCCGATCATTATAACTATAAGTGAGATTATTAAATTTAATATTGCCAACTAATTCTTTATCTAATATTCCATTTTCTTTTTCTTTGAAGAATAATTCTAGTACTCTATTCAATGCACTAATTGCATTACATACATTATTATCTAAATCAATAATATCTTTTATTGGTTCTAAAAAATATAGTAGTAATGAATTAAATGTCAGTAATCCACCTATAGTGATTTTACCATTTATCACTTCAAGACATCCGATATAAATAATTAAAATAAAGATTATATCATTTATCAGATTTTTAAGAAAATTTTCAATATTATAAATTGTATCAATTTTAAAAATTTCTTTTAAATATTTTTTATACTTTAGTTGGAATTTGTTAATAATATTATCTTCTATATTTAAACCTTTTATGGTTTCATAACTACTTATATTTTCAACCATAAATGAAGTTACAGATGCTTTTTCTTTTTGGCATTTGTCAATTACATTTTTAATAATTGGTCTAAATATAAATAAAATAAAAAGATAAAAAATAAAAGATAGAATAGAAATAAAAAACAACTTACTATTAATAAAATAAAGAAAAATAAATGAGCTAAGAACTAAAATAATATCAACGAAAAGGGTTAAAGAAATTTTACTAATCATAGTTCGGACAAGCTCTAAATCGGATATTCTTGCTACTATATCACCAGTTGTTCTATTACAGTAATAACGATAAGGAAGTTTGATAATTTGTTCAAAAGTAACAGTTGTCATATCGTGATCAATATATTGATTAATAATTATTAATAGTTTATTTCTAAAGTAACTAGTTACTATTTTTAATAAGTAAAAGTGTGAAAAAGCCAGAAAAATAAATAATAAATAATTTTTATTAGAAGTAGAAACACTGTCAATCATATATTTAAAATAAAATGAGGTTACTATTGAAAAAGATGTTATTAAAATAGAAAATAAAATGATTCTAATTACTAATTTTTGATAATTTTTCACTATACCAATACAAAATTTTAATTTTGATTCAGTATTCAAATATTCCGGTAACTTTTTAGTTGGTAGCATAGTAATTACAATATTATTGTATATTTGATTAAATAAAGTAAAAGATATTTTTTTAACTTTAGTAGCGGGGTCTGCTACGATTAAATATTTCTTGATATAATTAACTTCATATATAACTAAATAGTGCTTATACGAGGTATTAATTGTAACATGAGCAATACATGGCAGTGTTATATTTTTGAAATTAAGTATATCGCATTCTATTCCTTTAGAATCAAATCCAAAATATTTTAATGTTTCAATAATATGATAAGCAGTTGTTCCATCTTTTGAAGTTTTTGTCATTTCATGTAACTTTGTTTTATTAACATAACCTTTATAATATTTAAAAATCATTTCAATACATGTTACACCACAATCCTTAGTTTCATTTTGCTTAATAAAAGGATACTTTTTAAACATTTTATCACCTCCTTACTAATATTATTCCAATACTATTAATGAAACTCCTTGTAAAAAGCATAAAAAAAAGAAAATCTTTTATTTCCTTAAAAAAGTAACTAATTTTGAACTATATTTTTTTGTCTTCTCTAAATTAAATTTTTCATTATTATCTAAATCATTTTCATATTCAATAATTACTAAGCCATTAATATTTACCAATTCATATAAATTATCTAATAAATTATTTAATATTTTATCTTTATATGGGGGATCTAAAAATATAATATCAAAAGTTATATTATTATTTTTAAAATATTTTATAGCCTCTAAATAATCAGCTTTCATAATATGTGTTTCTTCAGATATTTTAATATTTATAATATTTTCTTTTATCGTGTTTATTGCAACAACATTATTATCAACAAAATAAGTACAAATACTACCATTACTTATCGCTTCAATTCCAAGATTCCCACTACCAGCAAATAAATCTAAAACAGTACTATTTTTTAAATTTTTTTGAATTGTACCAAAAATAGACTCTTTTACGCGGTCCATTGTTGGTCTAGTTCCGTTAATATCAAAACCTTTTATAATGTTTCCTTTATATTTTCCACTTATTACACGCATAATTCACCTACTTCATTTGCATTAAAACATTTAATATATCAATAGCATTCATTACTTTATCAATTCGGTCCTGTGGTCTTAATTTATATGCTACTTTCATTTCCTCAATAAAATCATTTATTCGTTCTGGATTTCTATTTAATATTTTATACCAATTTGATGATTCATGCAAATATTTTAAGTATAATGGATTATTTTTTAATTTGAATTGTATTTCTAAAGTCATTAATCTTCAAAATGTTTATAAAGAGGTCTTGGTTTATATTCTGTTTTAGAAGTCGGAGTAGTTTTATTATTAGTTAAATCACTGACAACACCTACTACTCTTTGAATACTACTTATACCATTTTGAAGACTATTCAAATCAATATTTTTTAAAAAATTAAATGTATCAGCCAAAGTAAAGGTTGCTGCTGCCTGTGTAACTGTTTTTTCTTCTTTTAAATAATTATTCCAAATCTCATTATCTTTACCATATAAATCATACAATTCATAAAATTTTTGCCAAGTCATACTACCATTTTTCACGTATTTAATTAGTTTGGGATTTTCTTTAACAAATCCTTTAAATTCTTCAGTATTAGCCATACTATCACCTATCTTATTATATGCATTAATTATCTTTCTTTACCACTTATTAAAAATAATTTAAAACGATAAAGTAAAAACCTGATAAACAGGTTTTTACTATGGAGTAATTATTAACCCCAATCTATATAAAACGCTAACGCATTAGCGTACCCTATAAACAAGTATCAATTATAACTTTACTTTTTAAAGTAAGTTTAATACTACCATTAATACTTGTTATGAAGATATTACTAGATAACATTTTTAGATTATCAATTACTTCCTGATGTGGATGATTAAAGCGATTATTTAATCCTGCAGAAATTAAAGATATTTTAGGAGCAAATTGATTTAAAAAGATAAATGAGGAACTACCACGAGATCCATGATGACCTATCTTTAATATATCCATTTTTGGTAAATTATATGTATTTAATATATAATTTTCTGATTCTTTTCCTGCATCTCCCATTAATAATATATTATAATGATTTATTTTTGTGTAGATAATCAGACTATCTTCATTTTCATTTTGTTTATCTATATTGTTTAAAAAATTAAATTGAAATTTATCTAACTTTAAAATGTTTTTACTAAATTTAAAATGTTTCTTATTTTTTATAATATTTTTTTCAATTAAATTATCACTACCACTATTTAATATTATATTATCAACTTTAAAATTATTGTATAAATTATTAGTTTCTAACGAATGATCAGCATCTCCGTGTGTAATAATTAAATAATTAATTTTTTTTATACCAATTGATTTTAAATATGGAATAGTTTTGTTAATAGCAACTGAATATTCTTTTACTTCTTTCCACTTTTCAGTTTTATATTTAACAGTTCCACCTGTATCAATTAAAATACTTCCCTTATTATGTGGTAAATTAATTAAAATAGAATCACCCTGACCAACATCAATCATAGTAATAAAAGGATATTTATTAAAATAATTTATATTAGTATGAAAAAACAAAAGGATTCCTAAATAAATAAGCTTAAAATATTTATGTTTTAAAAAACCACATAAAATATAAGTTATTAATATATAATATCCACATACCATAATTATATTTATATTACTTAAAATAATTATAAAAATTTTAATATTTGAAATCAATAAAGATAATCTTTCCGTTAAATTTAATAAAAAATATAATAAAAAATCACAAAGAGGAACAACTAAAGTAAGTAAAGATAAAGGAAAAATGACAATT
>JAVWDK010000030.1:1220-9529 GCA_036642175.1 Bacilli bacterium | reverse complement strand
TAAAGACATTATATATCTTAAACATATTAATAGTTATTAAAATATAACTAGAAATTAAAAATAAAATCATTATACAATTAGGTGGTATAATAAAAGGTAGTTTTAACGAACAAAGATAGTTTGAATTTAAGAAAAATATATTTAAAAGCCAAGGTAAAAGAAATAAAATTAATTTAATATATTTCATCATATAATCTCCTTTGTAAATTATATGACTGAATTATTAAATTATGACAGGAGGAAATAAATGAATAAGCAAATAAACAAAATCGATGAGATAGTAATGAAACTTCTTCATTATTTTATTGTTGAACAAGAATATGATCCTATTGTTTTACATGGAGCTCAAAATGAAATATGGTTATCAAAAATGAATAGTTCATATAAAATAGTTAGAATTATCACTAATTATATTCATAATGATGAGCAATTTGATTTTGATTTTTTCAGAACAAAACAAATATTAAAAAAAATAAAACAAAAGACGTTCTCTTTAAATATGAACACATTAAATATTTTTCTTAATTTAGGTGATAATGTTCATTTTGAAAATATAAAACAAAAAAATATTACATCTGCTTATATAAATAGTATTAATGATTTAAAAAAATACAACTTTATTATTGATAATTTTCCTGATATAACAA
Organism: Bacilli bacterium; assembly: GCA_036642175.1. Classification (GTDB taxonomy): domain Bacteria; phylum Bacillota_I; class Bacilli_A; order RF39; family UBA660; genus JALELF01. The sequence continues at coordinate 8,882 of JAVWDK010000030.1, read as the reverse complement.
AAGAAACAGAATTTAAAGAAAAAGGAAATGCTTTATTTTTAAAAATCACTAATGATTTAAATGAGAAAAGTATTAAGGAGAGTAAAACTGTGGAAAAAATATTCAAAATGAAAAAACCATTTATTACATATGGAATAATAGCTTTAAATATTCTAATATTTATTGCTATGTATGTTTTTGGAAATGGTAGTCAAGATGTAGTCACACTAATTAAATTTGGAGCTAATTATCGAGGAACAATAATAAACGGTGAATTTTATCGACTAATTACTTGTGCTTTTTTGCACATTGGAATTATTCATATAGTTTTTAATTTGTATTCACTTTATATTATTGGCCCACAATTAGAAAGTTATTTTGGAAAGATAAAATATATTGTAATTTATTTATTTAGTGCGATTACAGCTAGTCTTATGTCAATTATTTTTACAGAATCAATATCAGCTGGTGCAAGTGGTGCTCTTTTCGGATTACTTGGAGCTTTATTATATTTTGGATATCATTATAGAGTATATTTAGGTGGTGTTTTAAAGAGCCAAATAATTCCTTTAATTGCTATTAATCTTCTGTTTGGCTTTACAATGTCTGGAATTGATAATGCTGCTCATATTGGTGGCTTAATAGGCGGATTTTTAATCGCGATGGGAGTAGGAGTTGAAGGTAAATCAAAAAAATCAGAAATTATTAATGGTATAATTATGTCGGCGATTTATATAGGATTTTTATTTTTTATGGCATTTAAGATAGCTTAGGCTATCTTTTTATTACTAACTACAATTATATATGTAATCTATAATAAGTAGGAAATAAAGTCTTGTATTAGTTATTTTAAAATAAAATGAATTATCTATTTTTTTCTTTTATTGTAAAAAGTTAGAAATTAGTAAAAAAAAACTTAAAGTTTTTTCACATTTTACGATATAAACCAATTGCTTTACCAAGAATAGTTACATTATCTAAAATAAAAGGTTCCATTGTATCGTTTTCTGGTTGTAATCGGAAATGATTGTTTTCTTTATAAAATGTTTTCAAAGTAACTTCAAATTCATCATTCATTGCCACTACAATTTCACCATTTTTAGCATTATTTTTTCTTTCAACAATAATAATATCACCATCTAAAATGCCTGCATTAATCATACTACAACCACTAACATTTAATGTAAATACTTCTTTATCATTTGGAATTAAATAGGATGGTAAAGAAAAAAATTCATTTGGTTTTTCAATTGCCTCGATTGGATTGCCAGCAGTAATTTTACCAAGTAATGGAACTTGAACAACATCATCACCTTTACTTAGATATTCGTTATTTACTAGAACTTCAATGGTTCTGTTTTTAGCACCTTCTTTTCTAATAAATCCTTTTTCTGATAAGCATTCTAAATGTGCTTGTACAGTTGCTGGTGAATTAACACCAATTGCTTTTCCAATTTCTCTAACGGTTGGTGGGTATCCGTGAGATGCAATATAGCCCTTAACATAATCTAAAACATCATCCTGTCTTTTTGTTAAATTTTCCATTTTTCCTCCTTTTTACACTCTGTGTACATACTAACACATTTTTTTTTTGTTGTCAAACATTTGTTCAAAAAAACTATTGACACGAACAATTGTGCGTGATATTATATTCTTGTTAGAGGAGGAATATTAATGAAAAAAATGTTAAAAAATAAAGCGGTAATTGGTCTATTTATCTTAATGCTGGGGTTTACCTATATTAAAAGTACTCCAAATAATACTTTGGAGGCAACAAAAAATAATGATAAAGAAGTGGCTGTATTTCAAAATAAGCAATAAAAACCTTTATATTTTGCATAATAATTGATATAATGAATGTATAAAATTGGAGGTAATTTATGGATGAAAAAATAATTAATAACATTAAAACTTTAGCAGCTGAAATGATTAGTCATGCACAAAGTGGACATACGGGGATAGTTCTTAGTGCAGCACCTATTTTATACACACTTTATACTAAACATATAAATATTGAAGCAAGTAATCCTAAATGGATTAATAGAGACAGATTTATAATGTCAGCAGGGCATGGTTCTGCTTTATTATATTCTATTTTATATTTTTCTGGCTTTGATTTGACTATTGAAGACTTAAAAAAATTCAGAAAAATTGGTTCAAAAACTCCAGGTCATCCAGAAGTTGGAGTTACTCCTGGAGTAGATATGTCAACGGGGCCTTTAGGGCAAGGAATTGCTTCAGCTGTTGGAATGTCTTTAATTGGTAAACTATTATCAGAAAAATATGTTTTGCCTAATATGAGAAGAATTGAACAAGGAATATCTTTGTTTGATTATAAGATATATGTATTATGTGGTGATGGTGATTTAATGGAAGGTATTAGCTATGAAGCAACATCTCTCGCAGGAAATTTAAATTTGGATAATTTAATCCTTTTATATGATTCTAATAATATTAGCTTAGATGGCGATACATCAAACACATTTACAGAAAATGTAATTGATAGATTTAAAGCAATGGGATGGTATACTGATTTAGTTAGAAATGGTAACGATATAAATGCTATTGATAATGCAATTAGCAAAGCTAAAACTGCAGGTAAACCAGCATTAATTGAAATAAAAACAATTATTGGTAAAGATACTAAATATGAAGGTACAAATGTAATTCATGGTAAACCATTAACTAGTGAAGAATTAAATGAACTAAAATTAAAACTAAATATACCATTACAAGATTTTTATGTTGATGAAGAAGCAATTAAGACTTTTAGAAAAATGATGTTTGAACGTAGTCAAACAAATTATAGTGAATGGAAAGAAAACTATAAAAAGTATGTAGATACATATTTAAATGGAGTGGATAATTCATTAAATTATTTATTTAACTTTGAATCAGAGTTTAATTTGTTAAATTTAGAAATAGAAAATAATAGCAAAAAATCAACTCGTGATTTAAATGCAAATTTAATGCAAAAGATAGCAGAAATACTTCCCAACTTTATCGGTGGAAGTGCCGATTTGTCATCATCAACTAGAACATATTTAAAAAATTATACAGATATTAAAGATGGCCATTATGATGGAAAAAACATTTGGTTTGGCGTAAGGGAGCATGCCATGGGAGCTATTTTAAATGGAATTGCTTTAAGTAACTTTAGACCATTTGGATCTACATTTTTAACTTTTTCTGATTATTTAAAACCAGCTATTAGGATGTCGAGTTTAATGAATCTACCAGTAATTTATATTTTTTCCCATGATTCTATAACTGTTGGCGAGGATGGTCCTACTCATCAGCCGATTGAACAATTATCAACTTTAAGAAATATTCCTAATTTAAATGTCTTTAGACCAGCAGATATTAAAGAACTAATTGGGAGCTGGAAAGTCATTTTAAATTCTACCCATAATCCTAGTGCCTTAATTCTTTCAAAACAGGAATTTGAACCTCTAATTACTACTAACTCAAATCTTATTAATAAAGGTGCATATATTGTTAGAAAAGAAAATAATTATTTAAGTGGTATTATTATTGCAACAGGAAGTGAAGTATATACGGCTTTAGAAATAGCTAAACAGTTATATGATGAAAAAAAAATAGATATTCGTGTAATAAGTATGCCGGTAGTTGAGCTATTTTTAAAACAGACAAAAGAATATAAACAGGAATTATTACCACTTGGCTATAAAACAATTGTAATAGAAGCTTCTTCTTCAACTGGCTGGCATCAGTTTGTATATAATGAAAACTATTTAATAACATTAAATCAATTTGGTGCATCAGGAACAAAAGACGAGGTATTAGAACAATTTAATTTTGATTATGAATCAATAAAAAAAAGAGTTGAAGCATTGTTTTAACTTTTTTTGATAAATTTTATTATTTAAAACGACTTTAACTCTTAAAAAACGACTTTTAAGTATTATATAATAAAATAGGTGAAGCAGATGAGAAAATATCATTTATTTATTATTAGATCAGATTTTAAAGAATCATACTATAAAAATAGTAAAGTACTTTATCAAACTTTATTTAATTTATATAAATTAAAATCAGAAGATTGCCGAATTGGTGTTTCAATATTTCATCAAATTTGTAATTTATTTAACCCTGATTTGCTAATTAATTATATTAAAGAAAAATATAAATTAAAAAGTAAAAAAAATCATTATTTTTTAATAAATAATGAAGAAAGAACATTTGTTAACTTTAATTATTCCTGTACAATTATTTATACTAATAAGAATATTCCTTTCATTTTTAAAATATTATATTTATATAACAAAAATGTTTTTATTGTTGATTTTGAAAATGAAGATTATTTTTGGTTAAGAAAAGAAACATTCAAATAAGTATTTACTTAAATGTGTTTTTCTAGTAAAATGAAAATAAGGAGGAAGAAGCATGGAATTTTTATTTGATATATTAAAAGTATTACTTGGTTTAATTATTGGAGGAGTACTAGGTTTTTTCATTGCACGTAATTATATGAAAAAGTATATGAAAAAAAATCCGCCAATTAATGAACAGATGATTAAAGCAATGATGACACAAATGGGGAGAACCCCTAGTCAAAAACAAGTCAATCAAATGTTAAAATCAATGACTAAATATATGGACTAAGCAAACTGTTAAAAACAGTTTTTTTATAATCCTTTTTGTATATTTTCAACCATTATTTTTTTAAAAGATTCATCACTATTATTCCATAATATTTCAAAGAAAACTCCTAGTCCAGGCAGAGTAATTTCTTCTTTTTGAACTAAAGATTCAGCAATCGAATTAATAATATCATTAGTAGAAGCACCTTTAAAGTTTTTAATAATATTTTTTCTAATATCAATACTCATTTAATCACCTCTAAATATATGATGATACAAATAAATTAAAAATATACGAAATTTCTTTCTTTTTAAAAAAAGAAAGTGTATAATATAAATAGATAGGAGATGGAAAAATGCAGATGGGATGGATAATATTAATTGTTATTATAGTTTTGATTGCATTATTTTTAATGATTGCATATAATGGCTTAGTAAATTTGAGAAATATGGTTAAAGATCAATGGTCACAAATTGATGTGTTGCTTAAAAGAAGAGCTGATTTAATTCCAAATTTAGTTGAAACAGTAAAAGGATATGCAAAACATGAAAATGAAACTTTAGAATCGGTAATTAATGCTAGAAATAAAGCTGTAAGTGCTACAACACCGGTAGGAGAAATGCAAGCTAATGGTGAACTTACACAAGCTTTAGGAAGATTATTTGCTTTAAGTGAAAATTATCCTGATTTAAAAGCTAATACAAGTTTTTTAGATTTACAACAAAATTTAAAAGATACTGAAGATAAAATTTCTTATGCAAGACAATTTTATAATGATTCTGTATTAAAATATAAAAATAAACTTGAAATGTTTCCTTCAAACATTGTTGCAACAATGTTTGGATTTAAACCAGAACTATTTTTTGAAGCTAATGAAGCTGAAAAAGAATTGCCACAAGTTAAATTTTAGGCTTATTTGATAAGCCTTTTTAGGTGAAAAATGAAAAAGAAATATTACTTGCTATTAATACTATTATGTATAATACCGTTAAAAGTAAAAGCTGTTGATACGTATATTGATAATTATTTTATTGAAATAAATTTACAAGATAATGGTGATGCCTTAGTAAAAGAGTTATTTGTTTATAAAGGTAGTTTTAATGGTACCTTTAAAAATGTTAATTATAACACTTTTACTAATGAAACAACCAATTTTTTTATAAATCCTGATTTATATAGTCCCGAAGATGTTAATCTTGTTAAAATAAAAGAAATTCCAATTGATAAAATGGTCGATTTTAATTACTTATATAAAGAAGGAATTGATTTTGTACGTAATGATGAAGCAACAATTGGCAGTCGTGGATATTTTTCTGTTATTAAAAATCATAAAGAATACACCTATAAAATATTTAATCCTGGTCGTGAGAAAGGTTTTTATATTGAATATTTGTTGAAAAATGTTATTATAAATCATAATGATGTTGGTGAACTTTGGATAAATATACTTAAAGAAAACTATGATGCAATTAATCATTTAGAAATAGTTACTAATTTACCTAAAAACAAACAGCAACTAAAAGGCTGGGCTCATGGTCCCTTGGAAGGCAATGTAAATATTATTAATAATCAAAAAGTTTCTTTTATTATAGATAATTTATCAAAAGGGGCAAGTATTGATATAAGGCTAGCTTTTGATAACAATTTAAAAGTGAAAAAAACAAGCAATATTATTGCTTTAGATAAAATTATAAATTATGAAACCAATTTAGCAGAAATAGCAAATCAGAAAAGAGAAGAAGCAAGAAATTATAGTTTGCAACGTGAAAATACAAAAAAGCAAAAAGCTTCAATTTTTAATGTTTTAGGAATTATTTGGATTATAGGGTTAGCTTTATTAATAAAGTTTATTTATAAAAATTATGATAAAGAATATATAAGTGAATTTAAAGGAAAATATTTTAGAGATATTCCAAATGATAATAATCCAGCTATTGTAAGTTATTTAATTGACAAATCAATAAATAATAAAGACCTATCTGCTTCAATATTAAATCTTATTTGTAATAATAATATCGCGTTTGAAAAAATATCTAAAAATGATTATTTATTAAAATTGGTAAATAATGACAATTTAAGTAATATTGATAAAGCAATAATTGCAGTTTTATTTAATGACAAAATAGAAGTTACTTTAACTGAATTTAAAAAAAGGGCACAAAATAATTACAATTATTTTTTAACTGATTATAATAATTGGTATGAAATTGCTTTGAAAGAAGCTAAAAATAAATCTTTTTATGAGGAAAAAACAAGTGTTAAAATATATAGTATTATGTATAGCATTATTGGATTTCTTGGAATATTTTTTCTAAATCAATATACGAATATTATTTTATTTGTTATTGTAATAATTTTGTCTTTTATATCACTTATATATTTTTCTGTATATACAAGAAGAACAAAAGAAGGCAATGAAGAATATCTTAAATGGATAGGACTTAAAAATTTTATGAATGATTTTGGTAAAATGGATGTTAAAGAATTACCTGAAGTTAAAATTTGGGAGAAATATTTAGTTTATGCAGTAACTCTTGGTTGCGCAGAACGCCTAATTAAAACAATGAAAATAAAAATTAAAGATATAACTCATGATAATCTTGATTTGATTTCTTTTGATAGCAGATTATTACTTATTACTAATATGAATAGTATTGTTAATACTTCTGTTAATAGCGCTATTTCAACTGCTAAAAGTATTGCTGCTTCACAAAATTCGAGTGGTAATGGAAGTGGTGGAGGATTTTCTAGTGGAGGATTTTCTGGTGGTGGTAGTAACTCAACTGGTCATTTTTAAAAAAACCATAGTTTTCTATGGTTTTATAGCATTTGATAACTATTACTATTATAAGAGGAATAATTTTTGTTGCCTTCTAAAGTAGTAATTCTTCTTTCAAGCATATTAATTCTTTGCTCTAAGCGATTTATTTCGTCATCGTTGGTATTGGTGTTAATAGTAGTTACTGTATTAGGATAATTAGGAGTCATATTTGGACTCATTGGCATCATTGGCTGAGGCATATTTGGCATCATTGGCTGAGGCATATTTGGCATCATTGGCTGAGGCATATTTGGCAT
>JAVWDK010000030.1:0-1120 GCA_036642175.1 Bacilli bacterium | reverse complement strand
TTGGCATCATTGGCTGAGGCATATTTGGCATCATTGGCTGAGGCATATTTGGCATTTGGTATATTGGATAATTCATATTACAGTTTCGTTCCGTCTTCACAATCCACATCCTTTTCTATATAATTATATGCTATTATAATACTTGTGTGCTATAATAATAGAGGTGAAATATATGCGTTTAAAAAAAGTAAAAGGTGCTAAAGAAATTGTATCTAGTTCAAATTATATAATTACTAATCCAAGTGATTTTAAATCAAAATTCCAAAGCTTGTTTAATAATAATTATCCTATTCATGTTGAAATAGGAATTGGTAAAGGAGATTTTATTATTAATATGGCCTTAGCTTATCCCAATGTTAATTTCATTGGAATTGAAAAATATGAAAGTGTTTTATACAGAGCTATTCAAAAATTGAGCAACAAAAAAATAGATAATTTAAAACTAATCTGTATAGATGCTAAAGAAATAAACAATATATTTTATTACGAAATAGAAACATTGTATTTGAATTTTTCTGACCCATGGCCTAAAAAACGTCATGAAAAAAGACGATTAACTAGTGATACATTTTTAAAAAAATATGATTTAATTTTTAAAAATGGTAACAATATAATAATGAAAACAGATAATCAACATTTGTTTGAATACTCAATTGCTTCGTTTGTTAATAATGATTATAAAATTAAATTTATTTCTTTGGATTTGCATAAGACAAATGTATTTAATATTGAAACAGAATATGAAGTAAAATTTAATACTAAAGGATTTAGAATATATAAAATAGAAGTTTATAAATAGACATTTATTTTACATCGAGTTTTCTAAAATTCTTTTTATATTTAATAAAATTTGTTATAATAAAGAGGAAGTGATATATATGAAGAAAATAGTAGTTTTAATAATGATATTGGTATTGATAACAGGCTGTACTGCAGTTAGAATAGATACATCAAGTATTGATAACACTATGAATGTAGTTTTATCAAAAAATAACGATTTATTTAATCGAATTGGAAAAGGTTATAAATATTATGTACCTAGAGGTGTTAATTATATTGATAATAATGAATTAAATGATAAATTATATACAAATGGTGATTATTATTATTTATATATTGA
>JAVWDK010000029.1:0-9963 GCA_036642175.1 Bacilli bacterium | reverse complement strand
TCTTAAAAAGATTGATATAGATGAAACTACTAAAAAGAAACTTATTGACTTTATTATATCTAGTAATAATTCAACTGCCATTTATCAATTATTAGAGGTGAAGGGAATATCGATTGATGAAATAGTAGACATTGCTATAAAAAAAGGAAATCTTAATGAAATTTGCTGGCTTGTAGTCAAAGAAGGTGCACCAGTTAATAAAATAGTTGATGCTGTTATTGAAAGTAAACTTCTAGATTGTATATATTTTGTTGCGAAATATGTAAAAGGAGAATTAATTGATAAACTAGCTGATGCTATTATTGAGAGTAAAGATATAAAATATATTCGTGATTTTATTCAAAATATTAGCATGAATGAAACAACAAAAAGAAAATTTCTTAAAACATACTTTTTAGTTGATAATAAAGAAAGTTCAGAACAAGATTGTATTCTGAATGGTTCTTTTGCTGTTGGATGTGCATTATCAAAAGTTAATTTATCATTTAAAGATAGATTATATATTAAACTTGCCTGGGAGAAAACAGGTCAAGTTGATCTTTTAAATATCTATGCAACATATCTTTTAAGTGATAGTCATTCAGAAGAAGAAGCTAATTTTTTAGATCAACAATATTTGAAATTGTTAAGTTCTAAGAAAGCTTTTGAGTCAAAAGTTAAAACACATAATAAACTTGAGAAAAAAACACAAATAGATGATTAAATATAATTTTAAATGATACAAAGTTTATTGGCTTAAGTATTTATAAAAATATAGATTATAGTTCTAAAATCATTTACAATACATATTATTTTTGAATATGTGAATAAAGTTACTGATATATCAAAATAATGTGAAATTATTAAAATAATATTAAGCTCTAATAATGGAATTAATAAAAAATTTAAGGATTATAAAATGTAATCCTTTTTTTGACAAAAAAATTGTCTGTTAAATATTAAAATATATATGGTGATATAATGAAGGTAAAAGTATTTGACGAAGATCATGAAAAAGATCTTGAAATCGCAATTAACAAATTTATTGAAGAAGTAGATGAAATATTTGATATTAAATATTCTGTAGCATTAGCTGTTTCTGAGGAACAAATATTCTGTTTTTCTGCTTTAATAATGTATAAATAAATTAAAATTAAATCATCATAAGCATAGAATATATAAAGGAGGAATTTATGTTTGGAAACTTTACAGAAGAAGCACGGAAAACATTAGTTTTAGCAAAAAAAGAAATGTATGAATTAAAACATCCATATGTTGGTAGTGAGCACCTTTTATTAGCACTCTTAAAAGAAAAAAATACTGTATCGGATAAATTAAAGCAATACAAATTAGATTATAATATATTTAAAAATGAACTAATTAAAGTCGTAGGAATTGGTAAAAAAGAAAGTACTTGGTTTTTATATACCCCTCTTTTAAAAAGAGTTATTGAAAACTCTATAATTGATAGTAAAGAAAATAATCAAGGTGAAGTAACTCCTAATCATTTGTTTGCAAGCTTATTAGAAGAAGGAGAAGGCGTAGCCTTAAGAATAATGCTAGGAATGAATGTTGATTTAGATGAATTATATAACGATTTTTCTAGCAAACTTATTGTTATAAAAAATAAAAAAAACAAAAAACTTATGCTAGATGAATTGGGCATAGACTTAAATAAAAAAGCACTAAATAAGGAAATAGATCCTGTTATTGGTCGTGATAAAGAGATAAAAAGAGTATTAGAAATTTTATGTCGCAGGACTAAAAATAATCCTTTACTAATTGGAGATGCAGGGGTTGGAAAAACAGCAATTGTTGAAGAATTAAGCCGGATGATTGCGTTTGGTGAAGTACCATCAATTTTGAAAAACAAAAGAATTGTTAGCATTAATATGTCAACCACGGTTGCAGGCACTAAATATCGTGGTGAGTTTGAAGAAAGAATTGGTAAAATATTGAAGGAGATAGAAGAAGATGATAGCATTATTTTATTTATTGATGAAATTCATACTTTAGTAGGTGCTGGAGGAGCAGAAGGCGCAATTGATGCTGCTAATATATTTAAACCGGCCTTAGCTCGTAATAAAATCAGATGTATTGGGGCAACTACAATTGATGAATATAAAAAATTTATTGAAAAAGATGGTGCTTTAGATAGGAGATTTCAAAGAGTTCTAATTGAAACTCCTGATAAAAAAACATTAAAAGAAATTTTGTTGAAATTAAAATCAATTTATGAAGATTATCATAATGTAATATTAGATGAAAATATAATTGATTTAATTATTTACTTATCAGAAAAGTATATATATGATCGTAATCAACCAGATAAAGCGATTGACTTATTAGATGAGGTATGTGCTAGTGTACGATTAAAAGAAAGCTCTAAAGTAAAAAAATATAACCTTTTAAACAAAGAAATAATTACAGTAATTAGTAAAAAAAACGAATTATTAGTAAAAGATAAATTTAGTGAAGCTTCTATTTATAAAACTAAAGAAAATGAATTAATGAATAAAATCAACAATTTAGAATTAGAATTATATAAAGAAGAAAGACAAAAAGTCGACAATTTAGATTTAGCTAAAATAGTAAGTACAAAAACAGGAATACCTATTTATGAATTAATAAATGATAGTATTGATATTATTAAAAATATTGAAAAATCATTGTCAAAAGAAATAAAAGGCCAAGAAAGAGCAATTAAAGAATTAATAAATATTACTAAAAAAATAAAATTAGGATTTAATGAGGAAAATAAGTGCTATAGCCTGTTATTTTGCGGACCAACAGGAGTTGGAAAAACGCATTTAGCTAAGTTATTTGGTAGCACATTAGTATCTGAAAAAAATGTAATAAAACTTGATATGAGTGAATTTTCAGAAGCTCATACTGTTAGTAAAATAATAGGATCTCCACCTGGCTATGTTGGATATAGTGATAATAAAAATATATTAGAAGAAATTAGAAATAAGCCTTATTCTGTATTAATTGTTGATGAACTAGAAAAAGCTCATTCATCAATAATTGATTTATTTTATCAAATATTAGATGAAAGTAAAATAAAAGATTCCCTTGGAAGAATAGTTAGATTTGATAATGTTATTATTATAATGACTTCTAATGTTGGATTTAATAAAGAAAGTGTTGGTTTTAGTAAAACTAATCAAAGCATAGTTAATCGTTTAAAAGAAACTTTTTCTGTACCATTTTTAAATAGAATTGATAATATTATTAGTTTTAATTTATTAAGTGAAAATAATATTTTGAATATAATTGAAGAAAAATTAAATTTAATAAAGCAAAAGTATCTAAAAAAAAGTATAAAACTTAAAATAAGCAGTAATATTAAAAATGAAATTTGTCTTCTTTCTAATTATCAAGAATTTGGAGCTAGAAAAATTAATAAAATTATTAAAGATAATTTAGAAAGTATTATAATTGAAAATATTCTAGATAATAAAAAAATTATAAATATTAAAACAATAAAACAAGAAAGTATTGTGTAGTATTTTTTACAAAAAAACTCAGTTATGTTGAAATGTTTCCTTTAAGGTAGACATCAATGTGGCTGAGTTTTTTCTTCTTTAATAGTAGGAATTAAACTGTCTAAATTAATATCTTTATAATAAGGCTCGGTTCCTTTTATATAATATAATATCTTTTTTTTGGGTGTATCATTAGTAGCAAGTGTACCACTAATTGGGTCAACTAAAACACCAACAACATTTGTAGGAATGTCATACCAATTAGTTTTTTTATCCTTAAAATATGTTTCGGTTATGTCTACCCAAATGTTTTTCAAATTAGTACTTGTATTAATGCTAGAATCACGATTGTCATCATATCCAAGCCAAATACCAACTAATAAATCTTTATTATATCCAAAAATCAAATGATCTTTATTAGTTGTTCCTGTTTTTATAGCATATTTATTAGTTAATCTAGCACTAATGTTAATACAGGTTGGATAATTATAATCGATAAAGGCATTAGAATAAGTATTTGTAAGCATATCATTTAATACATAAACTAGACTTTTATTTAATACTTGTTCACTATAATTATCCTTTTTATATAAAATGTTGCCATACATATCTTCAACTTTATTTATAAAGTAAGGTTCATTTTTATAGCCCTCGTTAGCAAGAGTATTATAAGCTGTCATCATTTCCATAATATTTAATTCAATTGTTCCTAAAGCAAGAGATGGTATTTCTTTTAACTTAGATTTAATTCCAAGTCTTTTAGCTGTATCGACTAAAGTACTTTCACCTAAAAACAAATGTGTTTTTACAGCATATATATTATCAGAATAAGCGATTGCTGATGCCATGCTAATTGCTTTATCTCCGTATTTGTCATTGTAGTTTTTGGGACTATATGTTTTATCTTCAGAGAAGACAAAAGTGGTTTTTTCACTTGTAAAAGTAGATGAAGGCGTAAAACCGTTTTCTAGTGCGGCATAATATAAAAATGGTTTCATTGTTGAACCAACTTGTCTTTTAGAACTGATAGCTCGGTTATATTGACTTATATTGTAATCTTTACCACCAGCTAAAGCTAAAACTTTACCACTATTTGGTTCGGTAAGAACGATGGCAGTTTGTAAATCTATTTCATCAATGTGTTTCTTTATACTATTTTCAACTATTTTTTGTGCTTGCATATCCAAATTAGTATAAATTTTTAAACCACCAGTTTTTAGAAATGATGCAGGGATAGATTTAATTTTTGATAATTCATCCATAACAGCATCTTGATAATACATTAGGGTTACTAAGTTATCTTGTTCTTCATATCCGTTATAAGTAAGTTTTTTATTATGTGCTTCAGTTTTTTCAGCTTCACTCACATATTTATTTTTAACCATTGAATTTAAAATTAATAATTGACGATTTTTAGCAGCAACTTCATTATTAACGGGGGAATAATTAGTTGGTGATTTAGGAATACCTGCTAAAATAGTTGCTTCAGCTAAAGTTAAATCAGAAGCATTTTTGTTAAAATAGTATTTGCTAGCATTTTCAATACCAAAAACACCACCATAATTAATAGTGTTTAAATATCCTTCTAATATTTCATCTTTAGAATATCGAGATTCTAATTTTATTGTAAGCCAAGCTTCTTCTATTTTACGACTCCAATTTTTATCAAAACTAAGAAATAAATTTTTAGCATATTGTTGTGTTATTGTAGAAGCTCCTTGTAATGTCTTACCATTAATAAAGTTAGTAATCAAGGATTTTCCAATTCTTAAATAGTCAAATCCAATATGATTATAAAAGTGTTTATCTTCAATTGATATAGTTGCATTAATTAAATATTTAGAAATTTTATTTAAAGGAATCCATTCTTTATTATGATTGGAAGTATAAATACTATTATTAATATCATATAAATAAAAACTATTTGCTTTATCAATTGGTAGTTTGGAAGATATTTTTGCATATCCGTAAAGTCCAAAATAAGTAGCTAATAAAATTAAAAGACTAATTGTTGGTATTTTCATAAATTTCCATATTTTTTTCATTTTAATTATCATGACGGACGCCAAAACCGTCCGTCTAAAAAAGGAATGAAATTTATTCCTAATTTATTTTTCCTTTCTTTTATATTCTAATAACAAACCAAGAGGAAGCATACTACAAAGCACGTAAAGATAAATAAAAACCTTAATGCCTTCATGGATTGCTAAATCTATATTTTAACTTGTGTAGCATTTACTTTTAAGTATAAATAAGTGAAACTTTTAACCCTGACACTAATAATTGGATATTATCTTTATAGTATAAGTGTGGAAATGTAAGTATACTTCTTCTTTTTTTTTGGAAAATGAAATTTATGCTTAAAATCGTTTACACTATCACCGTCGTTATTATTATTCTAAAAAAAACTAAAATTATAAGTGTTTTTTATAAAAAAGTATGCTATAATGTTGTGGAGTTTTAGGAAAGAGGAATTTTGTGACTAAAATTGGCTTATTAATAACAAAAAAAATAAATAATCAGCAAAATAAGTTTAAAGTTAATGGTATTAAAAATGAAAACAAAATTACTTATAAAGACTTAGAAAATAATAGTAAAATTATATTAGAACAAGTAGATTCATCTTTAAAAATTAAAATAATTTCACCTAATTTGGAAAATAATATGTTTTTTAAAGATAAATCTAAAACAAATGGTTATTTTATTTTAAATCGGAGAAAAATTGCTTATGTAATAGAAACAAAAAAATTATTTTTATCTGATAAAAAAATAGATATTGAATATATTATTGATAAAGTAAACAAATATACTTTGGAGGTTCAAGATGATTGAAAATTTAAAAAAAATAATTAATGAATCATTATTAAAACTAGATGTTGTCAAAGAAAATATTGTTTTAGAAATACCGAAAGATTCTAAAAATGGTGATTATTCAACCAATATTGCGATGCAATTAGCTCATGAATTAAATAAAAGTCCAGTTGTTATTGCAAAAGAAATAGTTGAAAACATCAATAGCCTGTTAATTGAAAAATTGGAAATTAAAGGACCAGGATTTATAAATTTTTATGTTAAAAAAGATTATCTTTTTGATAATATAAATACAATTTTACAAGAGCAACAAAATTACGGTAAAACTAATATTGGAAATCATCAAAAAATAAATATCGAATTTGTTAGTGCTAATCCTACAGGCACTTTACATGTTGGTCATGGTAGAGGAGCAGTTTATGGTAGTAGTTTAGCTAATATACTTTCATTTGTTGGTTATGATGTAACAAGAGAATATTATATTAATGATGGTGGCAATCAAATTAGTAATCTAAATAAATCAATTAAAATTCGTTATAATAATTTATGTGGTAGTAATGAAGAGTTGACGAGTAACTGTTATCATGGTAAAGAGATAATTGATGTTGCTAAAAATATCTATGAAAAATATAAAGATAAAGCAACGGATGAAGTAATAAATGAATATGGGCTTAATTATTTACTTGATGCAATTAAAAAAGATTTAAGTAAGTTACGTGTTTATTTTGATGTTTGGTCGAGTGAAAAAAAAATGTATGAAAAAGGTTTAGTTGAAAAAACTTTGAATAAACTAGTTAATAGTGGATATACTTATGATAGTGAAAATGCTCTTTTCTTAAAGACAACACTATATGGAGATGATAAAGATCGCGTTTTAATTAAAAGTGATAAAAGTAATACTTATTTGCTTCCTGATATTGCCTATCATTTTGATAAATATAGTCGTGGCTTTGATTTAATGATTGATGTTCTTGGTGCTGATCATTATGGATATATTAATCGTTTAAAAGCAGGTATTGAAATGATGGGAAAAAAATCGTCTAATTTAACAATAAAAATACTACAGATGGTTAGGCTTTTAAAAGATAAAGAAGAAATCAAATTAAGTAAAAGAACTGGTAAAACAGTTACTTTAAATGAGTTATTAGATGAAGTTGGTGTAGATGCAACTAGATATTTTTTTGCTAATAAGTCTTTAGATACACAACTCGATTTTGATATTGGCTTGGCCACAAAAAAATCAAATGAAAATCCGATTTACTATATTGAATACGCTCATGCTAGAATTTGTTCCATTTTAAGAGAGTATAACGATAAAATAGAAATTATTGAAAATTATAATACCATAAATACAGAATGTGCATATAATTTATTAGCGAAACTTTATGAGTTTCCCAATATAGTTAGCCTTTCAGCAAAGAAATATGCTCCTCATATTATAACTAATTATGTTTATGAAGTTGCTAATTTATTTCATGTTTTTTATAATTTTGAGAAAGTTTTAACTAATGATATTGGTAAGACTAAAGAAAGAATTAATTTAGTAAAGGCGACTAATATTGTCATTGAAAATGCTTTAAGCTTAATTTCGATAGATGCTTTGGAAAGAATGTAGGAGGAACATTATGAAATTAAAAGATATTACAAAGGAAGAATTGGAGTTGTTTTCATATACAGATTTGACTAATATGTTGTTAAAAGAACATCGTAAAGCAATGAATACACCAACTATATTTAAAGAAATTTGCAGTTTGTTAGGTTATTCTGATGAAGAATATATGGATAAGATTGGGGATTATTATACTTCTTTAACTATTGATAAAAGATTTGTTTTACTTGATAATCATGAATGGGATTTACGCGAAAAACATGCTGTTGAGCTTGTTATTGATGATGATGATGACGAGGAAGTTTTAGAAGAAGATGATGATGATGAGGAAGAGGAAACTGAGGAAGTTTTAGAAGAAACAGAAGAAGAATCTTTAGAAACTGATGATTTAATTGATGAAGATCTTGAAGAAGTAGATGATGATTTAGATAATTTGTCAATAGTTGATGATGAAGAAAATTTATAACTTTCTTTTTTTATGTCTTATTGCTAACTAAATTTTTATATTTAAGTTTTAAAAAGTAGGAAAGGTTGTTTTCTAATAAAAACTGCTTGTTATAATTAATTATATATACTATAATTAGTTAATAAGGATGTGATGGATTTGATAAACATGTATAAAACTATTGATAAAATTAAAACAGAAAAAATTGATAAAATTGTTTCTAATAGTTGGATAGAATTAATAAATCCAACAGCAGAAGAAATAAAAGATGTTGTTAGTGCTACTAATGTTGACGGTTATTTAATAAATAAAGTCTTAGATGAAGAAGAATTACCACGTATAGAAATTGGTAAAACTTCAACGCTGATTGTAATTGATACACCTTATTTGGTTGATACAGCTTATAAAAATAAGTATTATACTTATCCACTTGGTCTAATAATTGGTAAAGAGCATATAATATCAATTTCTTTAAAAGAATTAATGATTTTTGACGATTTTAAACATAACAAAATAAAAGAATTTTATACAGAAAAGAAAACACGCTTTATTTTACAAATATTATTAAAAATAGCATCAACATATCAAAAAGATTTAAAAGTAATAGATGATGATATAAGTAACAAAGAAAAGTATTTACATAAGTCAACTAAAAACAAAGAATTATTAGATTTGTTAAATATTGAAAAAACACTTGTTTATTTTATTACATCTTTAAAAGCAAATGATATTGTTTTAGAAAAATTAGCAAAAGGCTCAATTTTACCTCTTTATGATAATGATTCTTATTTATTAGAAGATGCTTTAATTGAAAATAAACAAGCAATTGAAATGGCTAATATATATCGAGAAATATTAACTAGTATGACAGATACTTATGCAACAATAATATCAAATAATTTAAATGGTGTTATGAAGTTCTTAGCAGGTATTACTATTGTCTTTTCAATTCCAACGATGATTTCATCTTTTCTAGGAATGAATGTTTCATTTGGATTTTTAGGAACTTATAAATATTCATTTTGGATAATCATATTATTATCGTTGATTGTATCTTTTATTGTTAGTTATATTTTAAAAAAGAAAGACATGTTATAACAAAAACTCCTAGACTGTGAAATGAACTTTTGTAAGTAAACATCACAAGACAGGAGTTTTTATTTGCATATATAGCCATCAATTTCTAAGCTTTTTTTAATATCTTCTATATTTTTTTCTTTATCAAAATGGAGTAAAGTATTATCCTCTTTATTAATTTTATCAAGATTAATTGCTAAAGAAATAGTTATAGATAGTTTGTCTTTTTGGTTATTTAATGTGATACCATTTTTATTTTTATAATCAGCAAAACTATTTATTATAGAACTATAAAAGTTGTCTAAATAATCTTTCATGTTATCTTCAAGTGATACTTTTATTTTATACTCATAATTTGTTGCTTTGTTATTTTTATGGTAAAGTGTTATATCTTGTGTTGTTAAACCGTATCCTTCTTGTAAGCTATTTTGTGTACATTTAATTTTTTTTTCATTATTACAGCCTGATATAATAAGTAATAAAATTATTAATAATATAAGTCTTTTCATGCAATAACCTCCTTATTAATTATATAATTTAATTTTATTATATTC
>JAVWDK010000028.1:0-10692 GCA_036642175.1 Bacilli bacterium | reverse complement strand
GATCTAATAAAACCGTTTTCTTCAGCTATTATTGCAAAAATGCTATCTGTATGTGGTTCTGGAATATAAGAATATTTTTGCCTACTATTTCCTAAACCAAGTCCTAATAAATTGCCATCATTAATTGCAATAAAACCATTACAAATTTGGTACCCACCCTGTTCATAGTTACTACATGGATTAAAAAAATCAAATCTACTTAATTGAGTATTTGAGAAAATATTACCATTTCGTACTATTAATATTAATCCACCTATGATAGTTATTAAAAACAAAATACCAAACATTTTTAATTTGTCTATTCTTTTTATTGGACTTCCAATAAACATAACAATAACTATTCCCATTAAAATAGTCATTGTACCAAAATCTTTTTGAAAGAAGATTATTAAAGGTGCAAAACACCCTATTATAATAATTATAACTAATAATTCAATATTAGTTTCTTTTTGTTTTAGTATTTTATAATATTTGTCAAAAATAAGTGATAAATAAACAATTATAATTGGTTTAGCAAACTCACTAGGTTGAAAGGTAAAACCAAATAAATTTATCCAATTTTTAGCACCTCTAATGCTATCGCCTGAGAAAGACAATAGTAGTAAAACAAATAAAATTGCTAAAAACAAAATCCTTACAAAAATCAAATAATTAATACTAGAAACGTTTATCACAATAAAAGATATTATAAAACCAATGATAATCATTATGAGCTGTCTAATAAAATAATGATACACTGGTAAATTATGATCTAAAACAGCTACTCGACTAGATGCCGATACAACACTTAAAAGTCCCCATATTAAAAGGATTATGCTAATAACTAATAAAGTTTTATCTAATTTTTTTATATTTTTTTTAATATTTATCATAACAAATCCTTTCTATTCTTATAAATATAATAACATAAAGTTGCTTATTTTAAAATGCTATTTAGTAAATTTAGAAAAATAGGTGTTTTTAATAACCAATTTGCTAGTTATGTAATAAACTATAATAGATTAGATGGGAGGTATTAATATGTATTATTATGGTTGCAGCGGTGGATATGGTTATCCTTATCAACAACAAGGCTGTGGATATGGTGGTTCTGGTGGCGGTTACGGATACGGGGCTGCTATTATCTTAGTATTATTTATATTATTGGTTATAGTTATAGGTGCTAGAGCATTTAATTAAGGAAGCAATCTTCCTTTTTTTCAAATTCAAATTTTAAATGCTTTTATTATTCTTATTTTATAATTTCTAATTATTTTTATAGTAGTAATATCAAAAAATGACTAGAAATAAAATTCATCCTATTATACTATAATTTTGTTTG
Source organism: Bacilli bacterium (assembly GCA_036642175.1). Classification (GTDB taxonomy): domain Bacteria; phylum Bacillota_I; class Bacilli_A; order RF39; family UBA660; genus JALELF01. The sequence continues at coordinate 9,371 of JAVWDK010000028.1, read as the reverse complement.
TCAAATTCTGTTTTTTTTGCTAAAATAGTAATGTTGGTGATATTATGTTTAAAAAATTAGATATATTAGATGAAAAAGATAAAAGACTTCGTAATATTAGTGAAGAAGTTGTTTTTCCATTAAATAAAAATGAAAAAGCAATAATTCAAAGTATAATTGATAATCTTACTTATAGTCAAATCGATAAATATGCTAAAAAATACAAGATAAGACCAGGAATGGGATTAGCTTTTCCACAAGTAGCAATTAACAAAAGAGTTATTGTAATCGTTCATGAATATAAAGATGAACTATTTGATAATTATGTAGTTGTTAATCCAAAAATAATTAGTCATTCTGAAGAAATAATTGCTGCCGATGCTGGAGAAGGATGCTTAAGTGTTAATCGTGAAGTTGATGGTCATGTCAAAAGATATGCACGAGTTACAGTTGAAGGTTTTGATGAAAATGGTAACAAAATAAAAATTCGTGCTCGTGAAGAATTAGCAATTGCTTTTCAACATGAAATTGATCATTTAAATGGAATTCTGTTTTTTGATTATATTAATAAAAAAAAGCCATTTATTACTGACAATAGTATCCGATTAATATAAAAAGAGAATATTATTTCTCTTTTTATTTTACAACTATAGGAACTATTAATGTAACTATTTCACCATCAACTGTTTCCATAGTAAAGTCAAGTTTAGCTTTTCCTTTCCCAATTCCTTTTACCAATAGACTAATTGTTGAATCATTAATATTTGAAATTGGTCTTTTAATAATTTGAACAACATTATTATTTGATGTTTCACCTACTATTTGTTTAATTACAACATTATTGTCAGATACAGAAAGAAGTATCTCTTTAGTTTCATCTTCGCTAATATTTAAAGATGATGATTTAGCTAAAGATAAAGTTGTTTTCTTAGTTATTATTACATTAGAAGATGTACTTAAATATGTTGAATCTTCGAGTTTTACTGTTGCAGTTATGATTGCATTTCCCTCTTTTATTCCATTTACTCTTCCAACTTGTGTTACTGTTGCAATATTTTCATTACTACTAGTCCAAACAATTGATTGATAATTTAAATTTTCTGGTATAAACATAGGATATAGTCTGCGGTATGTATTTATTTTTAAATCAAAATTTTCAATATTAAACTTGACAGAAGTTTCATCTCTTTTGTCAGTAATTACATGTATATTTATATTGTCAGTAATTTTATTGGAACTAGCTACTATTACAACTGATCCTGGTTTAATTGCTGTAACAAGACCCGTATCATCTACTTTGGCAATTGTTTCATCAGTACTTGACCATGTCAATTTTGTACCTGTTATCGTTTGTGGATAAACATTATATTCTATTTGATAAGTTTTATTTTCTTCTACCTCATACTCATCTTTTAAAAATTTTATTTCAGAAATTTTAGCTTTTTCTTTTTTAATATTAAGTCCACTAAATACTATAATAAATATAAGTACTAATATAATAATGCCACCTAAAATTACAATGTTTTTTTTATTTTCTTCATATAATGATTTAATATCCATTCTTATCACCTATAAATAATATATACTTTTTTATTATATAAGTCAACTATTGTAACTTAATTTGTAATAATGTCATAGTATAATTATTTTTTGACTATGACATAATCAAAAAATATAATATTCCCTCGTATGGAAGTAGCAATTAAAAAAAGATAAAATATTAAAATTTCTAATTCATCTTTTGTTATTTCCATAAACTATTCCTTCTTTACACAAAAAAAATTAATCGCAATTAACCTTTTATATAAAGTCGAAATAGTTCGACTAATTTCTCTATGGTGTCCTTGGGCAGATTCGAACTGCCGACTTACCGCTTAGGAGGCGATTACTCTATCCTACTGAGTTACAAAGACATTTTCCTCATAGTTCTTTCTCCTAATCAATTACTTAGGAGTTGGGATAATATATCCAACTGAGCTCATGAGGATACAAATCATCTTACTATTTAATAATCAACAAAATTTTAAACAAAAACTAGAAAAGACTAGTTATTTTCTAAAATTAATTATAAATAGTAAGGCCAAATTAGTTATATAACAGAATCTATAACTAAATTTTTTGCAAAATTCTGAAAATCCAATTAATTTATCAACACCATTAACAAGCCAACTTTCAGCATATTTTGGTATTACTAATGTTATTGGAAACATATGTGATTTAATAATATCGGCTTCCATTTCACTAACACTAAAATTATTCGTAGCCGTTTTTAAAGCTATCTTTGGGTGTAAAAAAGTTGATTTAACTCTATCCTTAAAATCACTATTAACATCCGTTATATAATAGTCATGTAAAAGTCCACCTCTAGCAACTTCCTTATAATTTAATTTTAATGACTTAGCTAGTTTATAAGAATAATACGATACTTTCACTGAATGATCATATCTAGTAATCCCATGATGCTCAATATTCCTTATTTCATTAAACTTATCATTATATAGTATTGAGCTAACTATATTTACATATTCGTTATCTTCTTCTATATTATTCATTTTAAAATTCACCTCAAATATAATATATTATATACAATTATTTATTTTTTATAAGTATGGTAGTGTATTTCAAGAACAATAATATTATAATATATTTTCAAAAAAAATGCAAATCAAGAAATTATTTTTAAAATATCTATAAAATTTATTTGATATAATAATAATATTAAAGCTCCAACACAAAGAAAAGGGCCAAAGGGAATAATGTTAGTATGTTTATAATGTAATATTATTATTGAAATTGGTAATCCAATAATTGAAGCTAAAAAGATTGATATTAAGGCAGTATCAAATCCAAGCACAACCCCTAAAACAAACATTAATTTTATATCTCCCCCACCCATTGATTCCTTTTTAAATATAAAATCACCTATTTTTTTAATTATAAACATAATGATAAATGAAATTATGCCATTTATTGAAGAATTAAAAAAGTCATTTATTCCACCTCTAAAAAAGATTGCTATAAGTATCGCTATGGAAAAGAAAATTAATACTTCATCAGATATTATAAAGGTTTGATAATCACTTATAATAACAATTATTGCCATTGAAACAAATAGTAAAGCAATTACTAAATTAATACTGAATCCAAAGCTCATATATGATAAAACAAATAAAATTCCTGTTAAAAATTCAAAAGTTGTATAAAACCATGAAATTTTTTGTTTACATTTTCTACATTTTCCCCCTTGAATAAGAAATGAAAAAATTGGGATTAATTCTATAGGTGCTAAATTATGATTACAATTAGGGCAATGTGATCTAGGCTTAATTAAAGATTGATTTCTGGGCAATCGATACCCAACAACATTATAAAATGATCCTAAAATTATACCTAATAGAAAAAAGGCTATTGAAATTAAAATTGTCATTTTTACCACCCTCTATTATGCCTGAACTGATTGATATAAACTGAACATTGGAACAATTATTGCAAGAACAATACCTCCAACAATAACTGTTAAAAATATAATTAAAATTGGTTCTATAAAAGTTTGAATTCTTGTAACTGAATTTTTATGCATTTCTTGATAATAAATAGAAACTTTGGCCATCATTTCTGGTAATTGACCAGTTTTTTCACCTGTTACTAACATTTCATAAGCAGGCATCGGAAAGGCCCAATGATTTTTAAAAGCCATCGACAATCTATCACCATGAGCTAAGTTGGCAATTGTATCTAGTATTATCATTTTATAAATTTCATTGTTTGTTACTTTAGTTAATATTTCCATACTATCTGTTATAAAAACATTATGTTTTAATAATGAGGCAAAAGTTTTAGTAAACATTGTAACTTCATTATATATGATAACATTACCAAATACCGGTGTATGCATTAATAACCACTGCGTAATAGTTTTAATTGATTTAATATGATCAAACAAATATTTAAAGATAATTATAATTACTATTAATGAAAATAATATTGTCAACGCATTTTTTTTCAAGAAAGCACTAATTGACATTACGAATAAAGTAAAATCTGGTACTTTTGAATTATCCATTGATGAATAAATTTCTGTAAATTGAGGAACAACATACATAAGCACAAATACAATAACAGCAGTTGCAACTATTAATACAATTAATGGGTACATCATAGCCGTAACCATTTGTTTTTTTGTTTTATCAGTTTCCGTATAATAATCTGCCATATCATCTAACGATTCTGGTAATTCACCAGTCATTTCTGATGTTTTAATCATATTAATTAGCAATCGAGGAAAGGCTGAGCCTTGTTTTAATAAAGCATCACTAAAATTTTCTCCCATTGTTAATTCATATATTACATTTCGTAGAATTTGCTTATACTTATTTTGCTTATATTGCCTTGATAAAATTCTTAATGATTCAATTAAAGTTATACCTGCTTTTATATAAGTTGATAATTGAGTTAAGAAAAAAATTAAATCCTTTGTTTGAAATTTTGCTTTTGATTGCTTATTTCGACCATATTTAAATTGAATCCAAGGTGATGTTTTAATACTATATACTTCATAATTTTCGCTTAATAAAAATGAATGAACTTCTACTTTAGAAAAGGCTTCATAATGCCCTTTAATTATTTTGCCTTCAACATCTTTTACTTCATATTCATAAGGAATTTTTTCAGAATTCTTAACAGCATCTTCACCTTCAAAATTGATTAGTAATTTTTGATGTTCCATCTCATATTTATTTTTTTTGTTTTTTACTGATGGCAAGTTGTTATACCATTTATTTAAAGAATTGCTGATTTTTTGAGGTAAATTATTAAAGTAATTTAAAAATTGATTTAATTTGAAATTAAAATTTTTTTTATCAATTGTCATGTTTTCATTTAAATATTCATCTTTTTGTCGTCTTTTTTGTCTAGCAATTCTTTTTTCTTCTTTTAATTGTTTTTTCTTTTCTGTAATTCTAATTTTTTCTAAAACACGTCTTTCTTGTTCACGCTCTTTTGTTCTTTTTCTTTCAATACTTTTTCTAATTTTTTCTAAATTATTCTTTTCTTTTTTGTCTTTAATGGTATCTTGTGCTAATCTTGTTTTATCGGTTATAAACACAAATGGAAAATATATTCCATATATAAAATATTTTAGAATTTTATAAATAGAAAAAGAAACTATAATAAACCCATAAATAAAATTAATAATAAATTTGCTAAAATATATATATGCTAATAGCAAAGAATATATAATTCCATATGATAGATACTTAAAAAAATAGAAAATAATTAAATAAAAAATATGACTTACATATACTATGCCAAAGATAACATATTTAAAAAACATATATATTATTTCACTTATTTTTTTTATTGTTGAGTAGATTCCCAGAAATATTCTTCTAAGAAGTATTAGAATGATTATTATTAGTTTACCGATTATAATAAATGGAAATAAATACACTTTTTTCAATCAAATACCTCCTACTCTTTTACCATACTATGTATAAATTATAACACATTTTGATTTTTTATAAAACATTTTTTATCTATTTCATATAATATCTTGAAAGGAGTATCATCTATGAATTATAATCCTTACTATTTTTCTCCGTATATGAGTATGCCTGCTGCTAAAACCGGCTTATTTAGTAGTTTGTTTAAAGGAGCTGGTAGTATTAAATGGGCAAGTATTTTAGGTGGAACACAAAAAGTTTTAAATGTAGCAAATCAAGCAATTCCAGTTATTAAACAAATATCTCCGGTGATGAAAAATGCGAAAACAATGTTTAAAGTAATGAATGAATTTAAAAAAGTAGACACTCCTACTAATGGAATTAATAAAGAAGTAATCCCAAAAGAAAGTAGCAATGTAAGTAATACTTCAACTAATAAAACTATTATTGAAGAAAAAAGTTCTAATGAAGGCCCAACATTTTTTATTTAATAAGATCAAGTTTTTATACTTGATCCTATTTTTTTTATTAATATGTATTTTTTTATTTTTTTTATGAATTGTTTTTTATTAATATTTTTTAGCATTTTTTGATTTATTTTAATTAAATATTCTTTATAATTCTTATTAGTTATTGTTGGACCAATATAAAGATTTAATTTGCTATATTTTTGATAACCTTTTTTAAAATAAATAATTACATACCATTTTTTATCAAAAACTGGGATTTCTTTTTCTATGTGATAGCCTTTTTTACAAACTCTCTGTCTAAGTTCATATAAATTATTATTTGATTGAATAATTAAATCATTAGTGATATTCTCATTTAATATTTGTAAGATTTTTCTTGTGCCTAAGCCTGATAAAATAATTATTTCATCTGTTAATTTTAAATTATTTAATCCATCATTTTGTAAAATTTTTATTTGATTTAAATTATATTTTTTAACATTATTAAGTGCCTTTAAAACACAGTCTAAATTAATATCAAGACCAAGGCAATGTACATTTTTATTTAAGGTTAAATATATTTCTAGTAAAGCATGGTCAGTTCCTATATTAATTATTTTAGAATTATTTGGTATCATGTCTGCAATAGTAAGTAATCTTAATGATAACATTAATTACCTAAATAATCACGAAGTTTTCTGGATCTAGATGGATGTCTTAACTTTCTTAAAGCTTTTGCTTCAATTTGTCTTATTCTTTCTCTAGTTACTCCAAATAGTTGCCCAACTTCTTCTAAAGTTCTTGATTTACCATCTTCAAGTCCAAATCTTAACCTAATAACTTTTTCTTCTCTTTCTGTTAAAGTTAAAAGAACATCTGATATTTCATCTTTTAATAGTTCATTAGTTGTATAATCTTCTGGGCTCATATTTCTTTCATCTTTTATAAAGTCACCTAAATGGGAATCATCTTCTTCTCCAATTGGTGTTTCTAAGCTAACAGGTTCTTGGCTAATTTTATATATTTCTCTTATTTTTTCAACGGAAATACCCATTTTTTTGGATAATTCTTCTTCTGTTGGTTCGCGATTTAATTCTAAAGTTAATTGTCTTTGAATTCTTGATAATTTATTAATAGTTTCAACCATATGGACAGGAACTCTGATAGTTCTTGCTTGATCTGCAATTGCTCTTGTGATGGCTTGTCTAATCCACCATGTCGCATAAGTACTGAATTTATATCCTTTTGTTACGTCGAATTTGTCAACAGCTTTCATTAAGCCAATATTTCCTTCCTGAATTAAATCAAGAAATAGCATTCCTCTACCTACGTATCTTTTTGCTATACTAACTACTAATCTTAAGTTTGCTTCAGCAAGTGTTGCTTTGGCACTTAAATCACCAGCATTAATACGATCTGCTAAAGATAATTCTTCAGCCATTGTCAATAATTTTATTTGACCAATTTCTTTTAAGTACATTCTTACAGGATCATTAATGGTTAAATCTTTTGTTAAGACGTTGTCATCTAATAATATTTTATCTGTTCCACCACTTGTTTCATCATCAGATATAACAGTTATACCATTTTCATTAAATACATTATATAGTTCATCTAAAGTATCAGCATCTAATTCTAGTCCTTTTAATGTAGTTGCTAATTGTTCATAAGTTATATAACCTTTTTTTTGCCCTAATTTTACTAAATCTTCTTTTCTTTCTTCGAAAGTTCTTATTTCATTAATCATTATTATCTCCTCTTAATTCTACTATCTTTTCTAATATTTCACTTTGTCTTTCGCTATCTATTTCTTTTTTAAGTTCTTCATTTAATCTAATTAATTCTTCTTTAATGTTATATTCACTTATTACATCAATATAATCATTTATTTCTTCTAAGGTATAAGTGTCTTTTAATTCTAAATTAGATATTTCTTTTAAAGAATCTATTAGTTCATTATTATTGAATGATGATATTAAATCAGCTTCACTTATACAATTATTTTCTTTATAAAATTGAGTAATACTACGGGCTAATATACGATATTTTTCAGTTGGTAAATATTTTACTTTATGATTATATATTTTAATTACTTCTTGATTATTAATCATATAATATAATAAATACATCTCAGCTTTTTGATATTTATTTAATTTTATTTTATTTGGAACTTTTTTAGGAATAAAAGTTATTTTTGCGTTCAATTTACTTTTTAGTAATTCAATATCTATTTTGGATTCTTCACTTATTTTTGTTAAAGTTATTTCTCTTAGAATGTCATCATTTATTTCATTTAGAGATTTTATTATTTCATTAATATATTGAGCTTTATCTTCTACTTGATTAAGATTTTTATTTTTTTTATAATAGCTTAGTTTAAATTCAGTTATGGTAATTGGATTATCTATTTTTTGTTTAAAAACTTTTTCACCATATTTTAAAATATATTCATCAGGATCCAATTCTTCTTCTAAACAAACTACTTTAGGAATTATTCCAATATTGATTAGTTCTTTACTACAACTTTCTGTGGCTTTTATTCCAGCTTCATCTCCATCAAAGCAAAGAATAACATTTTTAGCAAGTCTTTTTATTAATATAGCCTGATTTTTAGTGACAGCGGTTCCCATTGTTGCTACACAATTAGTTATTCCAATTGAATACACCCTTATAACATCTAAAAATCCTTCCATAATTATTATTGTATCTGTAATTCTTGCTTGATCTTTAGCACGATGATAATTATATAATAATTCTCCTTTTTTAAATATTTCAGTTTCTTTTGTATTAATATACTTTGAATTATTTTTTTCATTATAAATTCTTCCACTATATCCAACTATTTTTCCTACAGTATCATAAAGTGGAAACATAATTCGATTACAGTAAATATCAGAATAGCCATATTCATTTTTAATGATAAGACCAGATTTTAACATGTTTTCATATGTGTAATTTTTATTTACTAATAAGCTTGTAAGAAGTGTACGATCTTTTATAGCTAGTCCAATTTCAAATTGTTTAATAATTTCATCATCAATTTGTCTTTGTTTCAAATATTCTTTTGCTTCTAAGCCATGTTTAGTATTGATATTATTTTGATACAATTTAAGTGACAACTTATAGATATCATATAATTCCTTGTTTTTTTCAATTTGCTTATCTTGAATATTTATATTGATTTCAATACCCGATTTTAAGGCGACTATTCTAACTGCTTCTAAAAAACTAATATTTTCATATTTCTGAATAAATGTAAAAACATTCCCTCTTTCACCACAAGAAAAACATTTGTAAATCTGCTTTTCTTTTGACACGCTCATTGAGGGATTATTGTCATTATGAAATGGGCAAATTCCAAAATAATTTTTTCCATGAGCTGTTAATGAAACATAGTTAGAAATAATATCAACTATATCAACACTTTTACGAATATCATTAATTTGTTCTTGCGTTAATAATTCCATAAAATATCATACTCCTATATATAATATACAAAAAA
>JAVWDK010000027.1:8249-11885 GCA_036642175.1 Bacilli bacterium | reverse complement strand
AAAGCAATAAGAAACTACTAGTAGTTAGTAGTCACACATAACAGTTAATGCCCTCGGCAATGTCATGTGTTACCATAATAATGCTTTTTTTTTCTTTTTTAATTATATTAAATACATCATCAGAAACTGCTAATCTTGTTTGATAGTCAAGTGCAGAAAAAGGTTCATCTAATAATAAAATATCAGGTTTAGTAGCAAGTGTTCTAATCAAAGCAACTCTTTGCTTCATTCCTCCAGATAAACTAGACGGATATTTATATATAAAATCTTTTAAACCATAAGTGGTTAATAAATTAAGCACATAATTTTTACTATCATTAGTTAATTTTTTTTGTATTTCTAGTCCTAATAAACAGTTATCAAGAATAGTTCTAAAATTAAATAAAGAATCATTTTGTAACATATATCCTAAAGTTATATCTTTTTTAAGCTTAATAGTTCCACTAAAATTTTTGTCAAGCTCGCCTAAAATATTTAAAATGGTACTTTTGCCACATCCAGATGGACCAACAATGCTAATAAATTCTCCTTCTTTTAAATTAAAAGAAAAGTTATCAATAGCTGGTATTTCTCCATTTTTACTATGATAAATTTTTCTTAAATTTTTTATTGTTAATATTTCTTTCATTTTTTTGAAAACACTGTATTTACTAGCTTTTCGTAAGGAGCTTTTTTATTAAGTGTACCAGCATTTTCCATAATTTCTTGAACATGTAGGAAATCATTTTCTTTTATATAAGTTGTTTTATACCAGGAATCATTGTCTTTATATCTTTTTACTATTTTAATTAAATCATCTATTGAAGTATCTGGAAAATATTCTGCTATAATGCTGGCAATTTCTTCGTTAGAATTATTGTGTACAAAATCAAGCCCTTTTTGAATAGAATTAGTAAATCCTTGAATAATTTTTTTATTGTTTTCAATATAACTTTTTTTTGCATTATAAACAGTATATGGCACAATACCACCAAGTTCGCCAATGGATTTTACGACATAACCATATCCTAGTTTTTCCATTTGCAAAGCTTGTGGCTCAAAAAGGGTTACAAAATCTCCAGTACCACTAATAAATGCTCCTGTCATTGCAGAAAATGCAATACTTGTATCAATTTTAACATCTGTTTTAGGATTAATACCATTTTCTTTAAGAGCCCATTCAAAAGTCATCTCTGGCATACCACCAGCTCTACCACCAATAATACTTTTCCCTTTAATATCTTCAATTTTAAAATTTTCATATTTTTGTCTAGAAACAAGAAAACTGCCATCTCTTTTTGTTAATCCAGCAAAATTAATTAAAAAGTCTTTTTCTCCTTGATTATAAACATATACTGTTGCTTCACTACCGCAAAAACCAATATTTACATCACCTGAAAGAACTGCAGCAGTTACTTTATCGGCACCAGGAACTAGCATTATTTCTACATCTAACCCTTCATCTTTAAAATATTTTAATTTATGAGCAACATATTGTGGTGCATAAAAAATACTGTGTGTAACTTCTGCAACTTTAATTTTAGTTAAAATACTTTTTACTTTTTTAAAAGTTACTAAGAAAATAATGAATCCCATTAAAAATATAGATACAACAAATATCCAAATTTTATTCATTAAATCACCTTTCCAATCATCTTATTATATTCGTCAAGTAAAATGATGTTAATAAATATTTAACATTTTTATTTTCAATAACAATTTTCATAATAGAAACATCCAATATTGATATTACAAGTGTTAATTATAGGAAAATAGATAATATTCCTTAATATAATCAATAAAAGACAATAAACGTTTGATAATTAGCTTATAAATGGTATAATTAAATAGTAAGGTGGTAATGCATATGAATTTAGACAGTTTAAATGAAAATCAATTAGATGCAGTAATGCAAACCGAAGGACCACTATTAGTGTTAGCTGGTGCAGGAAGTGGTAAGACCAAAGTATTAACTACTAAAATTGCTTATTTAGTACAGGAAAAAAGAATTGACCCATCTAATATTTTGGCAATTACATTTACTAATAAAGCAGCTAAAGAAATGAAAGAAAGAGTAATAAATATGTTAGGACCAATCGCCTATCATATTCAAATATCAACTTTTCATTCTTTTGGATTATTAATTATGAAAAATTATTATAATGTATTGGGGTATGATAAAAATTTTACAATTCTAGATAGTGATGATTCATTAACTGTTATAAAAAAAATATTAAAAGATATGAATTTAGACCCGAAGCAGTATAATCCAAAAGCTATAAAAAGTAGAATAAGTAGTTCTAAAAATGAATTAATAAATGCTCAAGAATTTATTAAATATGCCAATACAGATTTTGATAATATTACTCATAAAGTATTTATCAAATATGAAGAAAAATTAAAATATACTAGCTCTTTAGACTTTGATGATTTGTTGACTTTGCCAATAGAATTGTTTAAAAAAAATCCAGAAATTTTAAAAAAATATCAAGAATTATTTAAATACATTTTAATAGATGAATATCAAGATACTAATGAAGCTCAGTATACATTAGTTAAAATGATTAGTGCCAAATATAAAAACATTTGTGTTGTTGGAGATGAATCACAATCTATTTATTCATTTAGAGGATCTAATTATAGAAACATATTAAATTTTGAAAAAGATTATAAAGATGCTAAAGTTATACTCTTAGAAAAAAATTATCGTTCAACCAAAATAATATTAAATGCTGCTAATGATGTTATTAAAAATAATACCGAAAGAAAAGACAAAAACTTATGGACTGATAATGATGAAGGAAATTGTATAAAATATTATCGATCATTAGATGAAAAAGATGAAAGTAATTATGTAACTAATGAAATAAAAAAATTAATGTGTGAAGGAACTCTAAATAGTGAAATTGTTATATTATATAGAACCAATGCTCAATCTAGAAATATGGAAGAGGCACTTCTTAGAGAAAATATTCCATATAAAGTAGTTGGTAGTTTTTATTTCTACAATCGAAAAGAAATAAAAGACTTGATTTCTTATTTAAAATTAATATACAATTATAAAGATGATATTAGTTTACTTAGAATAATAAATGTTCCTAAAAGAGGAATAGGATTAAAATCAATTGATAATTTGAGTGTAAAATCTGTTTTAGAACAGACCAGTTTATATGAAAGTATCACTTCTGGTAGGGAATTAGGATTTAAAAAGATAATAGAAGAACTAAAAGAAGCAAGTAATCACGTATCATTAACTGAATTAGTTGATTTAGTATTAAAACTAAGTGGGATTAAAGATGAACTTGTTAACGAAAATTCGATGGAAGCTGATATAAGATTAGAAAACTTAGAAGAATTTAAGTCAATTACAAAAAGCTTTGAAGAAAAAAACGGAATAATATCTTTAGATGATTTCTTAATGGAAATAAGTTTAGTTGCAGACATGGAAGAACATAAAAACAATACTGATGTTATAACTCTTATGACTGTTCATTCAGCAAAAGGATTAGAGTTTAAAAATGTTTTTATAATTGGAATGGAAGAAGGTATATTTCCACATGTTAATTCATTTGATAATAAAAGCTCAATAGAAGAAGAAAGACGTCTTTTTTATGTAGCAATTACAAGAACAAAAGAAAATTTATGGATAGTAAATGC
>JAVWDK010000027.1:0-8239 GCA_036642175.1 Bacilli bacterium | reverse complement strand
GTAAGCGATTACTGTATGGAAATGAATCAAGTAATCAACCAAGCAGATTTATAAATGAGATAAATAAAGAATATTTAGATATGGATGCTAGTCAACTTAAAATCGCAAGTCGTAAAATTGGAACAATTGATAAAAATATTGATTATAATATTGGGGATAATGTTATTCATAATGAATTTGGAAGCGGAATTGTCGTAGAATGTGATAAAATGTTAATGACAGTTGCATTTGCTTACCCATTTGGAGTAAAAAAAATGATTAAGGGTCATTCAAGTATAAGGAAGGTGTAATATGATAGAAACTTTAGTAAAAATGTGGAAATGGTTTGTAGAACAATGGGAACCTTTATTTAATTTTTTAAGAGAGCACAGAAATAGTCCGATTTTATGGATTGGATTATTTTTACTAGGAATGTTAATTTTCAAATTAACTTATGATGTTTTAAATAAGGGAGAAAAATAATGAAAAATTCTTATAATAATGTTATAACCGAAGGAGAAATAATTAACAAAATAAATCAGGAATTAGTTGAAATCCAAAGTAAACAATATGATTGTAATAATAGAATAAGTAAAATTGATAAAGAAAAATGGAAAGAAATAGTAAATAAAATTTCATTTGCTATAGCTGCTATTTTGATATTCGTTATGTTAATCATCCATTTTAATTCTATTATTTTTACTATTTGTATTGTAACGTTAACAACTGGTTCTTTTCTTAAAATAAGTAGTGACCATGATAATTCTATTAAGGGTGATTATATAAAATTGTTAAATCAAATTAATAGTGATGCAAAAATGCTTATAGAAACAAGAGACTATGTACAAGGATTAGCTATTAATAAGCAAAAAGAATCTACTTATAAACAAATAGTACAAAGAACAGTTAACAAACTTATAAGTGAAAATAATCTTAATTTGGCTAATTCTAGTACCAATTATCCAAAAAAAGATGTCAATAGCAATAAAACAAATACACAAGTTACAGTAGAAAGAAGAATCACAACTTGTGACTCTTCAGATGTAAATAGAACAATATTTGAAGAATTTGGACTTACACCTTATCAATTATTAGTCGGAATAAATCAAGGTGAATTTACATGCTCAAATGAAATTAAAGAAAAATTAAGGAAAAGATGTATGCAAGAAATTGAAACAGTTAAGTTTAAAACAAGGTAATATAATGAAATTTTTAACAATAAAAAATAGCAAGTTTGCTATTTTTATTTACATTTTTCTAAAATTTTATCAATCAAACCATATTTTAAAGCTTCTTCACTTGACATAAAATTATCTCGTTCAGTATCATGCTCAACTTTTTCGATTTTTTGGCTAGTATTATTAGACAAAATTTTGTTTATTTTGTCTTTTAATTTTAAGATTCTTTCTGCTGCAATTTTGATTTCAGTTGCTTGACCTTGAACACCACCTAATGGTTGATGAATCATAATTTCACTGTTTGGCAAAGCAAATCTTTTCCCTTTTGTTCCAGCTGATAATAAAATTGATGCCATTGATGCGGCAATACCAACACAAATAGGAGAAACATCAGACTTAATAAAATTCATTGTATCATATATTGCCATTCCTGAGGTGACACTTCCTCCAGGAGAATTAATATATAAACTAATGTCATTATTATTAATGGAATCTAAATAAAGTAATTGTGCTATTATAATATTACTAACATCATCATCGATTTCGCCATTCAAAAGAATAACGCGATCTTTAAGTAATCTTGAATAGATATCATAAGCTCTTTCGCCATTACTACTTCTTTCAATAACTGTAGGAATAAGCATAATATAACCTCCTTTATTATAATATAGACAAATATCCAAATTTATTCATAAAATAGTGTGACAAAATGTAAAAACTTTGATAAAATATATATTAGAATAAGAGGGACAAAATGAATAATGGAAGAATGATTAAAGTAAATTTTAAAAATAATATAACAAAGGAATTTCCAATTGGAACGACTTTAGAAGTGATAAGCAAAAGCTTTAAAAACTTCTTTTCCTTTCCTATTTTATGTGCAAAAGTTGACAATGATATAGTTGAACTATCAGAAACAATATCAAAGAAATGTGACATAGACTTTTATGATCGAAGTAGTCCTGTTGGAAATGGATTGTATGGTAGGACATTACAATTTATTGTAATTACAGCATTAAAAAGAGTATTTGGTCCTAAAAGTGAATTAAATATTGAACATTCAATTGATAAAGGATTCTACTGTGAAGTTAAAGAACTTGAACTAGATAAGAAAAAAATTAAGCAAATTGAAGAAAGTATGCATGAAATAGTTGATGAGGATTTAATAATACAAAAAATAAGTGTTGTAAGAAGTGATGCAATAAAATATTTTAAGAAACAAAAGCAAATTGATAAAGTAAAAGCATTAAAATATATAAGCAACTCTTATATTAACCTTTATAATTTAGATAGTATTTATGACTATTTCTATGGAGATATGGCATTTAGAACTGGAGTAATAGATGAATTTAAAGTTGAATTTATAAAAGATAATGGATTTGTCATTAATTTTCCTGATGTTTATAATCCAGAAATGACTTTAGATTATGTGCATCATAAAATGTTGTTTAATAAATTTTATGAATATAATAAATGGTGCTACACTCAAAAAATCAGTAATGCTGCAGATTTAAATGAAATAGTTTCAACTGGAAAAATTTCTGAATTAATAATGATCTGTGAAAATCATTATGACATACAATTAGAAAAAATAGCAGAAGAAATTGAAACCAAAAAAAATCGACCAAGACTAATTTTAATAGCAGGTCCAACATCAAGTGGAAAAACAACAACTAGTAAAAAACTTCAAATGTATCTTAAAATGAAAGCAATTAAAAATGTACAAATCTCTGTTGACGATTACTTTCTAAATAGAACTGATGCTCCAAGAGATGAACATGGCAATTATGACTATGAGTCTGTTTATGCCTTAGATATAACTTTATTTAATAAGCATTTGACTAAATTATTAAATGGTGAAAAAATATTGATGCCAAGATATGATTTTGTTGCAGGTGAAAAATATTTTAAAGACGATTATTTACAAATTGATAAGGACACATTAATTATAATTGAAGGATTACATAGTCTAAATGATGAACTTACCTTATCGGTCGAAAGAAACATGAAATACAAAATTTACATTAGTCCATTAACACAATTAAACATTGATAATCATAATCGAATCCACACTAGTGACACAAGAAGATTAAGACGAATTGTGAGGGATAATCGGACAAGAGGATATAATGCAACAGAAACTTTGGAAATGTGGAAAAAAATAAGAGAAGGTGAAGAAAAGTGGATTTATCCTTATCAAGATGATGCTGATACAATTGTTAATTCTGCTTTAATTTATGAATTTGGAGTTTTAAAAACTTATGCAGAGCCACTATTATTTTCAGTAAGTGAAGATGCAAAAGAATATCCTGAAGCTTTAAGACTTATTAATTTTTTAAGAAACTTTTTACCCATCCCTAGTGAAGATATACCAAAGGATTCTGTATTAAGAGAATTTATTGGTGATGGTTGTTATAAATAGAAAGAAGAGATAGAAATGATAAAAGTAGCAATAAATGGATTTGGAAGAATTGGAAGACTAGTTTTTAGAATTATGGAAGAAAATCCTGATTTTGAAGTAGTAGCAATAAATGATTTAACAGATGCTGAGCAACTTGCGTATTTGCTCAAATATGATACTAATCATCGTAATTATAAGACAAATGAAATTGGATTTGAAAATAATGCAATAATAGTAGGGAAAAGAAAAGTAAACGTATATGCTGAAACTGATCCAAATAAATTACCGTGGAAAGAATTAGAAATAGACGAAGTATTTGAATGTACTGGTAAATTTGTTTCAAAAGAAACCGCATTAGCGCATATTAATGCTGGAGCAAAAAAGGTTATCATTTCAGCACCTGCTAAAGGTGATTTAAAGACAATTGTTTTTAATGTCAATGAAAACATTTTAGATGGAACTGAACAAGTTATAAGTGCTGCTTCTTGTACAACTAATTGTTTAGCACCCGTTCTTAAAATATTAGATGAAAACATCGGAATTATAAAAGGTTATATGACAACTGTTCACGCATATACTAATGATCAAGTAATATTAGATGTTGCTCATAAGAAAGGAATTAAAGCTCGTCGCGGGAGAGCTGGAGCTTCCAACATTATTCCATCATCAACTGGTGCAGCGAGTGCTGTAGGCTTAGTTTTACCTAATTTAAAAGGAAAATTAGATGGCAGTGCATTAAGAGTACCAGTTGCAACTGGCTCAGTTATTGATTTAACCCTTGAATTAAACAAAAATACATCGATTGAAGAAATTAATAATTTATTTAAAAATAATCAAAATGAAACAATAAAATTTACTTTAGATCCAATTGTATCAAGTGACATTATTAGCTCTAATCTTGGAGCATTAGTTGATGGCTTACTTACTAATGTTTTAGAAGTTGATGGAAAGCAATTAATTAAAATTGTTGCTTGGTATGATAATGAAATGGGCTATAGTGCTCAAATGGTAAGAACGGCAAAATATTTAATGAAAGGTAAGTAAAATTACCTTTTTTTAAACTAAAAACTAAAATGGTAAAAAGAATATAGTTAGTATAAAAATAAACAATCTACACATAAAATAATAAGAAAACATAACAACTATTTTTCTTGCTAATGTAATATATATATAGTATAATTTAATAAGAAATGAGTGATTTAAATGTTAGAAAGATTACAATTAATTGAACAAAGATATAATGAAATAAACTCAATTTTAATTGAGCCAGAAACAATATCAAATATAAAAAAGACATTGGAATTAACCAAAGAACAGTCATCATTAAGTGATGCTTATATTATTTATCAGCAATATAAAAAAATATTAAAAGAAATTGAAGACACTAAAGAAATGACTAAAGAACCTGAATTTGCCGAAATAGCTAAAGAAGAATTAGAAAAACTGAATACAGAAAAAACAAGCATAGAAAATGAAATAGATTTAATTTTATTACCTAAAGATCCCAATGATGGTAAAAATGTAATAATTGAAATAAGAGGTGCAGCAGGAGGTGATGAGGCTAATATTTTTGCTGGCGACTTATTTAGAATGTATACTAGGTATATTGAAAGAAAAAATTGGAAATATGAAGTATTGAATGAAGAAAGAGGTGAAGCTGGTGGATATTCTCAAATAGAGTTTAAAGTTAAAGGCAAAGATGTTTATGGAAAATTAAAGTATGAAAGTGGTGCTCACCGTGTTCAAAGAGTTCCGGAAACTGAAACTCAAGGAAGAGTTCACACATCAACAGCGACAGTTCTTGTAATGCCAGAAGCTGAAGAAGTAGAATTAGAAATAAAAGCCGAAGATATTAGAGTGGATATATTTAGAAGTGGTGGCTGTGGTGGTCAAGGAGTTAATACAACCGATTCAGCAGTAAGAATAACGCATATGCCATCTGGTTTAGTTGTAACTTGTCAAAATGAAAGAAGTCAAATTCAAAATAAAGAAGTATGTATGCAAATGTTAAGAACTAGATTATATGAAAAACAGCTTCGTGAGCAAGAAGAAGCTTTAGGAAATGAAAGAAAATCAAAAATTGGAACTGGTGATCGTTCAGAAAAAATAAGAACGTACAATTATCCACAAAATAGAGTAACCGATCATCGAATTACTTTAACAATTAAACAATTAGATCGAATTATGGAAGGCGCAATTGATGAAATCATTGAATCACTTATTACTGAAGACCAAAATAGAATTCTTAAAGGTGAATAATGACTGATATTGAATATTTAAATAAATATTTAACTAAAGAAACATTAGCTGAAGGCTTAAAACGTCTATCTAATGGCGAACCAGTTCAGTATATTGTTGGAAATATTAATTTTTACGGATTACTATTTAATATTAATAAAAGTGTTTTAATTCCTCGATTTGAAACGGAAGAACTTGTTGAAAAAACAATATATTATATTAAAAAATATTTTGATAAACAAGTGAATATACTAGATATAGGAACGGGTAGTGGATGTATTGCAATTACACTAAATAAATTAGTTAATTGTAATGTTGATGCTACTGACATATCACCACAAGCATTAGAAGTCGCTCGTGAAAATAATAAATTAAATAAAACTAATATTAATCTAATTTGTAGTAATATGCTAGAAAATGTTAATAATAAATATGATATCATCATTAGCAATCCACCTTATATAGCACTTGATGAAGTAATAATGGATATAGTAAAAAACAACGAACCACATATTGCCTTATATGCGAAAGACAATGGACTTTATTATTATAATGAAATTTTGAAAAACTCTTATAAAAACATAAAATCAAAAAGTTTGTTTGCCTTTGAAATTGGCCAAGAACAGGGAAATCAAATAAAAAATATTGCCTTAAAATATTTCCCAAATTCAAAAATAACAATTGAAAAGGATATGAATAAATTAGACCGATTTATCTTCATATATAATGAATAAAATGGAAGAATTTATTTACATTAATGAACAATTATATTATAAAACAGATAAAATAAATGCTGGTTATTTATTTTTAACTAATACAAAACTTATAATCACAACAGAATCAGTCGTTGTATATGAACTTAATCCATTTAAACTTATTTCTGTAGAACAAGTAGATGATTTTTATGAATATGATTTTACTTCAGAAAAAATTTTAATTAGAGATATAAATTTACTAAATGTTATAAATGATATGAAATAAAAAATAAATTTGACAAAACAGTTATATGTAAGATATAATGTAGATGTTGTTAAAGAGGGGTAGTTATATGTTTGAAGTTATATATTATTTAATATTTATTCCAATGCTGCTATATGGACTATATTTTTGTTTAACGGGATTATTTATATTTAGAAAGTCTAAAATAAAAATAGGTAATCATAAACCAAAGAATAAATTAGCTATTTTAGTGGCATCAAGAAATGAAGAAAGTGTAATAGGCAAATTGATAGACAGCTTATTAAAACAAAAATATCCAAGAGAATTATTCGAAGTTTTTGTAATACCCAATAATTGTACTGATGAAACAGAAAAAGCAGCTAAAAATGCTGGTGCCAAAATAATTGATTGCAAATATAAAGTTTCTTCAAAAGGAGAAGTATTAAAACATACCTTTGATTATTTATTAAAAAAAGAAAATTTTGATGCTTTTATTATTTTTGATGCTGATAATATTGTTCATCCAAATTTTTTAAGTAGAATGAATGATGCTTTATGTGAAGGATATGAAGTTGCTCAAGGATTTAGAGATAGTAAGAATCCTGATGACAATTGGATTAGTGGTAGTTATTCACTATTTTATTGGGGACAAAATTTATTTTTTAGTAAAGCAAGAATGAGTATGAACGGCTCAGCTTCAATAAATGGGACTGGGTTTATGATTAAAACTGCTGTATTAAAAAAATATGGTTTTCATCCCACAACAATGACAGAGGACATCGAATTTACCGCACAGTGTGCCCTAAATGGAACTAAAATAGTATTTATTGAAGATGCAATAACATATGACGAACAACCTTTTAATTTTAAAGTATCTTGGAAGCAGAGAAAAAGATGGTCATTAGGTACTTATCAATGCTTTCTAAAATATTCGGGAAAATTATTTATTAAATCAATAAAAAAAAGAAACTTAGCTTGCTTTGATATGAGCTTATTCTTCCTTGCACCAGTTGTTCAAGTAATTGGTGTAATTCTAATGATTATGTTAATATTATATAATTTAATTGGAATTAAATTAGATGACTTTTTCTCATTTATGTTTGCATACCGCTATTTATTCTTTGTAGTATCTTATTTTATAAGTGTAGGTATTGCCATATTTGTTGTAAAATATAATAAAAAAGATGTAAAAAATAGTTTAAGTGGTATTATAACATTTCCATTTTTCTTAATTACATGGATTCCTATAAATATTATTTGTTTGTTTACAAAAAAGATTAAATGGGAGCCTATTAAACATACTAGAGATATTTCAATTGATAAATTAACAAGTAAGATATAGTTACTTGTTTTTTTGTATTTTAATTTCGGTTAAATTCTAAGTAAAGTGTACAACAATTGTGCACTTTCAAAAAAAAATCTACTATTTTCTTATAAATTTAATTATTACTATAATTTTATTTACAAAATAGTAAAAGATATGTTATGATAGAAGTAATAAAAA
>JAVWDK010000026.1:0-11954 GCA_036642175.1 Bacilli bacterium | reverse complement strand
AAAGGAAAAATGACAATTGAAATAAGTGGAACAAAAATTAAATTTATAATCGGGCTTAATAAATTAATTTCAAAATAATTTGTTATAACAATAGGAATTGATGCTAAAAAAGATATCATCGAAGTTAATAATAGTTTAGTAAAATAATGTTTATATTTACCACTTATTTTACCAAATATAATTAAATATAAACTAATTGTAAAACTAAATAGAAATCCTGAATTATTATTTTATTTCTATGTATTAAGATTATATTTTCAATATTATTAAAAATATTTCCAAAGTACTTAATTTTAATTTGAATACTTTATTTAAATAAATAAAAATAAATAATAAACCTCCCCTTACAACTGATGGTGTAAAAGCTGCTAAAAACATATATAATATTAAAAATAAAGAAATCAGTATATAAATAAACTTTTCTTTTTTAAAAATTTTTTTAAATATTATTAATAAAATTGTGGAAAAGAGAGTTATATGCATTCCTGATATAGCAAACAAATGACTTATTCCATTAATTTGATAACTTTTTTTATAATTTTCGTCAATTTGGTTATCACCTAATAAAAAAGTTTTTAGATATGTTTTTGATTTGTAACTATTAATATATTTTACTAAACTATTTTTTAAAAAATAAAAAGGATTAGTATTACTTTTTATTTTATTGATGGTTTCAGCTTCTAAGATATAATAAATTTTTTTGCTTAGTAAGTAATTTTGATAATTAAATAAATTAAAAATGGTATTTTTACTGGGTTTTATTAATATACCTTTTACTTTTAATGTATCACCAAGCTGATATTTGTTTATAAATTTAAGATCTTCTTTTTTTTCTATATAATATCTAATTAAAATAGTTTCTTTAGTTCTTAATTCAATTGATAATTTATTACCTTCAATTTTTATGTTAAAAATAGTTCCTACAAAAAGAGTTTCTGAACCATTATATTTTGATTTAAATAATGTTGTTCTATTAATTAGTATATAAAAAGAAAATAAAGATAAAATTATAATAAAGAAATACTTAAATTTTAATAAGTGTTTTAATTTTATTAAATATTGCATCACCAATACCACTTATCTTTTTTATTTCTTCAATTGATTTAAAGCTATTATTAGTTTCACGATATTTAATAATTGCTTTAGCTTTACTTTCACCAATGCCTGGTAAAGTTGAAAGTTCTGCAATAGTTGCGATATTAATGTTGATTATTTTATCGCCATTATTAGAGGTTGATTCTTTTACAATACAAGCAGTATTCTTTTCAATTTTTGGACAAATACATTCCTTGTCAATATATTTAACAACAACATTTCCTTCTCTTATTTTATTTAGTTCTTCTTTTGTATAAACGATAACAACATTTTCATCTTTTAATAATTTGCTCAAATTTATTGTAGACAAATCAGCATTAGATAATAATCCTCCACTTTTGGAAATTAGATCATTTACACGACTATTTTCTTCCATTTCATATACACCAGGATTTTTTACAGCTCCCTTTATATCAACCTTAATATGTTTTTTTTCATCTATTATTGGTATTAAGTTTGGTGGCTCTAATAATGTGTCAATCTCAGTTGAAGGTTTTTTAACAAAAAAACACGAGATTATAATAAAAAAAATGATGATAATTGCAATTATAATATATTTGTATTTTAATAAATATTTCATTTTATTCCTTCCTTGACCCCTACTATAAATATACCAAAGTTAATTTATAAAAACCTTTAAGATTAAAAAAACTAACAAAAGTTAGTTCTATGGATTTAGTCTAGTTGGACCACGGTAAATAAAAGTTGCTTCTCTAATATTATCTATTTCAAATATTCGCATTAAAATTCTGCCCATTCCAACACCAAATCCACCATGTGGTGGACAACCATACTTGAAAAAATCAATATAAAATTGTAAATTACAAGGATTTATTCCTTTTTCTATAATTTGTTTTTCTAAAATATCAGCACGATGTTCTCTTTGAGCTCCACTAGTAATTTCAATTCCTTTAAACAACAAATCATATGTTTGTGTAATGCCATCATTATTCTTCATCACATAAAAACTTCTTGCTGCATATGGAAAATTAGTTATAAAAACAAAATCACTATCATATTTTTCTTTTACATAAAGTCCTATTAATTCTTCTTCTTTTCTTTCAAAATCTTCTTCATTAGAACCATTGTAATTATATTTTTCTTTAATAATTTTTTTTGCGTCGTAAAAATTAATTCTTGGAAATCTGTTAGTAACATTACTCACTTCAACACCAAAGTACTTTTTAATTTCTGCATTAAATTTTTCATGAAGTTTAGTCATAAAATATCTGATCCAATTTTCTTCTTCATCCATCACATCATCAACAGAATCTATATAAGCTATTTCAACATCAAGCATTTCTATTTCTGTTGCATGATAACTAGTATGAGAGTTTTCAGCTCTAAATACTGGTCCAATTTCAAACACACGGTCAAATCCAGATGCTAAAGCCATTTGTTTATAAAATTGTGGAGATTGTGAAAGACATGCTTTTTGTCCAAAATAATCCAGCTTAAACATTTCAGCACCACTTTCAGCTGATGAAGCAGATATTTTAGGCGTATGGATTTCTGTATAATCAGCATTATACCAATACTCTCTCATCAGACGTTCAATATAAGACTGACATCTAAATAAAAGCTGATTATCTTCTCTTCTTAAATCTAAAAAACGATTATCTAATCTAGTTTCTCTTAATGATTTGTCTTTATCTTTAATATCTATTGGTAGTTCAGATAAAGAAACACTGGTTATTTCAATACTAGATGGTATTAATTCCATTCCATTTAATTTTACTTTAGCATTTTCAATTAAAGTTCCTTTTATTTTAACGGTACTTTCTAAAGTAAGATTACTAACTAATTTAATCATTTCTTCATTTTCCTTTAATGATTTTTCAATAGTTATTTGAATCTTGCCCGTTCCATCTCTTACAATGATAAATTGAACCCATTGCAAGTCTCTTACATTTTCAACAAATCCATCAATTATTATTTCTTTATCATAATAATCTTTTAAATCTTTCATTAATATTTTATGCATAGATACCTCCTATAAAATTCTTTATTTCTTTTTGTCACTTAATGCTAGATATAAATCTTTTTCAAAAAAGCGATAAGTTGTAAGTAATATTATTGCAACAGGTAAAGAAATAATAATGCCAAGAACACCAAATAAAATCCCACCAGCAAATACTGAAATAATAACAATTAAAGGATGAATATTATTAGTTTTACCATAAATTGCCGGATTAATTACATAGCTATCTAAAATTGATAACACAAAGAAAGCAATAATCGTTCTTATAAATAAAGCCGGACTTATTACAAAGGCCGTAATAGCCGCAATAACATTAACTGCCATTCCTCCAAAATAAGGAATAAAACTAGCAACGGCTGCGATAAAACCCAATAATAAAGCATTAGGATGCCCAATTATTAGAAAGGCAACAGTATATTCAAGCATTGATACAATAACAACTTTTAAAAATCCACT
Organism: Bacilli bacterium; assembly: GCA_036642175.1. Lineage (GTDB taxonomy): Bacteria > Bacillota_I > Bacilli_A > RF39 > UBA660 > JALELF01. The sequence goes on along the minus strand of JAVWDK010000026.1, from coordinate 8,422 downwards.
CAAATAATTAAGCATTTGTTTATCTAAAGTTTTAATATATAAAAAGTTTCTATTAGAAGACTTTTTAGCATAATATTTAGCATACATTCTAATCTTATCCATATCAATTAGAAAATAAACAGCTGCTGAAAAAGATATAATTGAAACAGAAATAAAGCCTAAAGACATATTAATAGCTGAAATTGCTCCATCTTTAGCTGAATTACCAACTGAAGATATTATTTCATTAAAAGTTTTAGTTAATGTTTCTTGAAGTGGTCCTAAATTCAAATCATAATTTTTAGAAATACTTATAATAAAAGCAATAATACCATTAAATAAACTTGATAATTGATTAAATACCATTGGTATTACTAAACCAAGTGTTAAAGATAAAACACCAATTATCAAACCAATAATTATTATAACACTAACTCCTTTAGGAATCTTTTTCTTTTGTAAGTATCTAAGTAAAGGGTAAAAGGCATAAGCAATTGTAAATGCAATTAAAAACGGCATCACAATTTTAAAAACTTTAGCTAAAATATCAAACCACAATGACTTTGTTTGATAAACTAAAAATCCTATAAAAACTATCAAAGCTAAATTAATCAATTTATAATCGGTCTTATCTTTTAACATATTATCTACTCTCCAATACTATCGTAACCGGTCCGTCATTTTGAATACTAACTTTCATATCAGCTCCAAAAACACCAGTTTCAACATTTATCTTTTCCTTTAACTTTTGATTAAATAAAATATACAATTTTTTTGCTTCAATACCATTCATTGCTAAAGCATAACTAGGTCTTCTGCCTTTTAAAGTATTAGCATACAATGTAAACTGTGATATACTTAAAATATTTCCATCTACATCTAAAACACTTTTATTCATTATACCATTTTCATCATTAAAAATCCTTAAATTAAGAATTTTATCAACTATATAATCAATTTCACTAATTGAATCTCCTTCTGTAAATCCAACTAAAACAACTAAACCATGGCTAATTTCCCCAACTTTTTTATTATCAACTTCAACAAAAGAATAATTGCTTCTCTGTAATATAACTTTCATTTAATACATCTTTCAACATTAATAACATTAGGAATACTAATTATTTCATTAATAAATTTATTTAATGAAGATACCTTATCAACTAAGATAGTTAATTCATATAAATAAAAGTCTTTGTTATTAGTAGAATTAATACTTTGTACAGTAATATCAGAATTAGATGTCTTAGCAATTATATCTAATAACACGTTTTTATTATAAATTGAATGAATTAATATACTAGTTGGATACTTTTCGATTATTTTATCATTCCAACTAATTTCAATTATTCTTTCATTAAGATTATTAATATTAGGACATTCAATTCGATGAGCTGATATTCCGTTACCTTTAGTTATATAACCAACTAATTTATCACCAGGAACTGGTTTACAACAAGAAGCAATATTTACTTTAATTAAATCAATTCCCTCAACAATTATATCATTTTTAATTATTGGAAGTTCTACTTCTTTATTTTTTGTCCTTTTTAAAATAAATTCTTCTTTAGTGAAAGTTTCACCATAAATAAGATTAATTATTTGCCCAATTGGAATCTTATTAGTTGCAATACTTATATATAAATCCTCTAGTGTTATAAAATCTAATTGTGTTAATATCTTTGTAATATTAGTACTACTAAAAAAATCAGTAATGGATAATTTTCTTTTTCTTAATTCTTTATTAATTAAATCTTGCCCTAATTTTATATAATCAATTTTATCAAGTTTATTAAAAAAACCTTTGATTTTATTTTTAGCTTGCGTAGTTGTTGCCATATTAATCCATTCTTTAGAAGGACCGTTTGAATTTTTATTGGTATTTATTTTAACGATATCATTATCTTTTAATTTATAATCAAGTGAAACAATATTATTATTTACAATTGCTCCAATCATTTTATCTCCAACTTCGGAGTGAACTTTATAAGCAAAATCAATTGGGGTTGAACCAGTAGGAAGTTCAATTACATCACCTTTTGGTGTAAAAACATAAATTGAATCATTTAACAAGTCCTCATTAACAGAGCTAATTAAATCTTCTTCACTTTCATTTTTTATTTCAATTAATGAACGAAAAAATTGTAATTTTTGTTCCATTGCGTTTTGTAAATTTACTTTACCACCTTCTTTATAAGACCAATGTGAAGCAATTCCATTTTCTGCAATCTTATCCATTTCATAAGTTCTTATTTGAATTTCAAACAAGTTACCGCCTATACCAAAAACCGTTGTATGAAGTGATTGATACATATTAGCCTTAGGCATAGCTATATAGTCTTTAAATCTTTTAGGAATTGGTTTATATTTTGAATGGATTAATCCTAAAGTTTGATAACAATCAAGATCGGTATCAACATAAACTCTTAATGCTAATAAATCATAAATATCCGTAAATTTACGTCCTTTAGATAACTTATTATAAATACTATAGATGGATTTAGCACGCCCTTTAATTTCATGTTTAATTTCATGAATATTTAATATTTCAGAAACTTTATTCATCATATCTAGAACTAAAGTATCACGTTCAATTTTAGTTCGATTTAATCTTTCAACAATAGAGAAATAAGCATCAGGTTTATAATATCTTAAAGACAAATCTTCTAATTCGCTTTTAATACTACTCATTCCTAAGCGATGAGCAATGGGAATCAATATATCAAGAGTTTCTTTTGCTTTATACCTTTGTCTTTCTAATGGAAGAGCCCATAGTGTTCGCATATTATGAAGTCGGTCAGCTAATTTTATAATTATTACACGAACATCTTCCGATAATCCAACTAATATTTTACGATGATTTGCAATAACAGTTTCATTACTATCAGAAAAACTAAGCTTATTTATTTTTGTAACCCCCATTACTAGAATAGCAATTTCTTTTCCAAATTTTTCAATTAATTCATTATACGTTATTTTTTCATCTTCTAAAACATCGTGAAGTAATGATGCACAAATAGTTTGATAATCAGCATTAATAAGAGCTAAAATGTAAGCAACATTCATAGGATGAATTATATAATCTTCATCCGTTAATCTTTTTATTCCATTATATTTTGATAAAATAAGTTGATAAGCATTTAATACACATTCTAATTCTTCTTTATCAAGATAAGCTAATTTTTGATTTAATTCTTCAAAAGTAGTTATTGATTTAGGTTCCATTTTTTTCACATTCCTTATTCTAAATCTAATTTATAAAGTCTTTGGACATGGTCTTTTTTTAAGTATGTTTTGATGTTAGAAATAAATTTAAAGCCGTATTTTTCGTATAAACCAATATGTGTAGTATACAAATAAAGTTCTTGCAAATTCATTTTTTTAGCTTCTTTTATGACATATTCAATTAGTAGTTTAGAAATGCCTAAATTTCTTTTTTCTAATTTTATATAAACATTATTTAACCAAGGATATAAATCAGGCCTAACATCTAAATCATACATTGATATTTGACACATTCCAACTACTTCAGTATTTTCTAAGGCAATATAAGTTTGTGGGAGTTTTTCATCATTACAAGAATTTTTTAAATATTCCTTAATTTTATCTAAGCTCCATTCTTCATCTTTACCCCACCAATTATACATCCATAAACTAAGCTCATCAAGATACTTAGTATTATCTATTAATTTAATTATTGTATATTTTGAAATCAAACATTAACACCCTTAACTTTCTTTTCTTCAATTTCATCTGTTTCATACCATTTTCCTTTTTTAGGCTTTCCTAAATTTTTTTTATTAATGACTAGCCATAATTGACTAGCTACTAATATAGAGGAAGCCGAACCTGCAATTAATCCAATTAATAAAGCTACATTAAAGTTAAAGATTTCTTTTGAACCAAATATAATTAAAGTTATAACAGGAAATAATGTTGTTAATGTTGTAATAATACTACGATTAAATGTTTGTTTTAATCCAATATTTACAACATTTTCAAGGTCCTTCTCCGTTATTTTTCGATTAGTTATATTATTTAAATTTTCTCTAATACGATCAAATATAACAATTGTGTCATTAATTGAATAACCTACTATTGATAAAATAGCTGCAACAAAGATGCTAGATATTTCAAGTTTTAGCATACTAAATATAGCTATTATAATAAATACATCATGTAAAAGAGCAACAATACCACTAATTGCATAGCTAAATTTAAATCTTACAGATACATAGATGATAATACCAATTGTAGCAAAAATAAGTGATTTAAAAGCATTAAATATTAAATCTTTTTTAACAATATTAGATATTACTCCTATTTCAGTATTTGCAATATATTTATCTTTAAAATAGGATTCTGTTTTTATAACTTCTTCTGCTGTTAATATGTTACTTATTTTAGCAATATAATTTTTGCTATCAATCTTATCAATTTCTACTAAATTATATTTTAATTCATTCAAATCAGTTTTAATGTTTTCTTCAGTTATTTCTATATTTGATTTAATATTAATACTAGAGCCACCTTTAAAGTCAAGGCCTAAATTAAATCCATATATACATAACGAAGTAAGGCCTAAAACTATAAAAATTAAAATACAATAGAAATACTTTTTACCCCATTTTACAAAATTAATTTTTTCATAATTAATAATTGATTTTGAATCTTTATCATAACCAATAAATAGTTTTATACGATTATCAAAAAATTTAGAATCAACAAATAAGTTTAATAACCATCTTGTTATATAAAGCATAACAATAAATGTAACAAAAATGCTTAACATTAACATTGTTGCAAAACCTTTAACTGCACTTTCACCAAATATAAATAAAATTAAAGCTACTAAAAAAGTTGTTATATTAGCATCAATAATGGTTAATAAAGAATTTTTATTTCCTTTTTTAATTGCTGTTTTTAAAGTAGAACCATTTTTTAATTCATCCTTAATTCTAGCAAAATTAATGACACAAGTATCAATAGCCATTCCAATACCAATTACTAAAGCTGCAATTCCTGGTAATGTTAAAACTCCACCAATTAAATAAAATAATAAAAATGTTACATAAGTATATATTGCAATACCTAAGCAAGAAATTAATCCGGCAAATTTATAAATAATAGTCATTAATATCATTATTAAACCAATTCCAATAATTCCTGCTAAATAGGTTTTATTTAACGAATCTTCTCCAAATTCGGCTCCAACAGTTTTAGAAGAAATCTCTTCTAACTTAGTTGGTAAACTACCTGAATTAATTAATTCTACTAAAGTATTTACTTGTTTTGCTGTAAAATTACCTTGAATAATAACATCACTTGAAAATCCTTGAGATACAGTAGCTGCACTTAAACAATTAGATTCATCACTACCACATTTATATTGTTCTTTTTCAAATGTTTCACCTGTATCAAAATCTAACCAAATAACAATTTGATTATTCTTTTGTTTGCTTATTTTATTAGTTACTTCATAAAATTTATCTTTATTTTTAATTGATAATGATACTGCTGGAAGTCCTTTACTATCAGTACTTGCTTTTGCACCACCACTTTTTAAAACATCACTAGTCATCAATAAATTATCAAAAGTATCTCTAAAAGTTAAACTTGCTTGTTTTCCTAAAATCTTTATTGCACTTTGTTGATCAGTTACACCAGCAAGTTGAATTCTAATTCGATCATTTCCTTCAATTGTTATATTAGGTTCGGATACACCTAATACATCGATTCTTCGACTAATTGTTTTATAAGTATTATTAACCATATCTTGAGTTAATTTACCATCAATTGGTTTAACTTGATACAATATTTCAAAACCACCCTGTAAATCTAAACCAAATTTAATGTTTTTTAAAATAGGATTAATAGTTAATGCCATAACTATAAATAGTCCTAAACAAATTAAGGTATTAAGTAAAAACTTTTTTTTATTTTTCTTCATTTTGTACTCCTTTAAAATATATTTCACGATTAATTGAAGCTAATTTAGATTTTAGATATCTATCGATTATTATTTCATCAGTGTTTAAAACATCATTCACCATATCAGATAAAGATAAATTAAAACTGCTTTTCCATTTTATTTCTTTTAAATAATTCCAAATATCAATTTCATTTATGTAGTTATATCCTAGTCTTTTCATTTCTTCTTTTTTTGTACTTAAAGCAGGTTTAATACGATGATATAATTCTTCAACTGATTTAAATTCAATATCCATTTTTCCTCCTAATATTTTTTATTAACGTCACATATATATTATATATGATAAACAATTAAATTTAAAGGAGATTTTATGAAAAAAAGCAAATTTATTAAATCTACAATTATTCTATTAATCGGAGGACTAATTACTAAAATATTGGGAATGATTATAAGAATTGCGATGGGGAGAAACTTAGGTAGTGAAGGAATGGGTATTTATATGCTAATTATGCCTACTTTTTCACTTCTTATTGCTTTTTCACAATTAGGATTTCCAATTGCGATTTCCAAATTAGTTGCTGAGGATAAATATAATAATAAAAATATGGTCTTTTCTTCTATTTTAATTGCTTTATTAGTTAATATTATAATTATATTTTTATTGTTATTTTTTAGTGATTTTATTTCTATTAATCTTTTACATGAAAAAAGAACTTTTTATGGATTACTAGCTATTGGCCTTGTTCTACCTTTTATTAGTATTTCTTCTATTTTAAGAGGATATTTTTTTGGTAAAGAAAAAATGATTCCTCATGTTTTATCTAATACTATTGAAGACATTACAAGATTAATCATTATTATTGTTGGTGTGCCAATTTTTTTAGTTAAAGGAATTGAATTTGCTGTTATGTTTGTTATTCTATCTAATATTGGTAGTGAATTAATTTCAATTATAATTTTTTTCTTTTTTTTACCGAAACATTTTAAATTAAAAAAAAATGATTTTATTATAAATAACAATGTTAAAAATATTTTAAAAATTAGTTTACCAACAACGGGAAGTCGTCTTATTGGTTCCATCGGTTATTTTTTTGAACCAATTATTTTAACCACAGTGCTTATTAAAATGGGTTATACAAATAGCTTTATTGTTAATGAATATGGTATTATTACTGGCTATGTTTTGCCTTTAATTCTTCTTCCCTCTTTTTTTACTAATGCTATTAGTCAAGCATTAATTCCAACAATTAGTTATTCTTATAGTAAAAATAATTTTACTTATGTTAAAAATAAAATTAAACAAGCTATTTTTATTTCGTTATTAATAGGAATTCCTATTACAATATTTTTTGTTTTATTTCCGTCATTTCCACTTAAAATTATTTATAATACTAGCTTAGGTTCTAATTATTTAAGAATTATTGCTCCTTTTTGTTTATTATTTTATATTCAGTCACCTCTTACTAGTAGTTTACAAGCAATGGGAAAAGCTAAAATAGCAATGAAAGGTACTTTGATTTCTATGATTATTAGACTTAGTTGTTTATTTGTTTGTTCTAGTTTAAAAATTGGTTTGTGGAGTCTAATTATTGCAACTAGTTTTAATATTGTTTTTGTTACTTTATATGATTTGTTTAATGTTATTAAAATATTAAAAAAGAAATCATTTTGCTGACTTCTATTTTCTTTTATTATGTGTTAGATTAATATTTTTAGAATAATTAATATATTTTTTGATAAGATATTTAATAAAATCAGCTGTAAATTTAGCATCTATTTGGCGTTTTTCCATTCCAATTTTAAAACAGTCTTCAATAAATTTAAAATCATTAAATTCGCCTAATAAGCAACTAACTTCATATTTTTTATTAATTGATAAATCATTTTTTGTGTCAGCTTTTGCTAAAAAATTTCTAATATCATAAATTCTTTCCATATAACTATGTATATATATAACAAGGTCATCTGTTACATCACTTATGTTAATTTTTTTTTGTGAAAGCAAATAGACTAAAGGATTAATTAATTTTTCTTCAATTGCGGTTTTTACTCTATTTATACTAATGTTGTAAGCATCAATAACAGTATCTCTACTACAAATTGTAATAATTGGGATGGTTTTATTTAAATTAGCTTGTCTATTTTTACCTAAGTCACTATCTCCAGTATAAGAATTTATTTGAAAAAATAAATCAGCTAAATCTTCTACTTCTTTTTTATAATCTTTGTTCATTCTATCACTCCATAATTATATTTGTTAATAAATCTATATCAATAAATAATATCATTTAAAATTGTCTTTTTTAATTTGTTCTATTTGTTCTTTTGAATAATTAGTAATTTTCATAATCATATCAATATCAACATTATTATTTAAAAAATTGATAACGATTTCTTCTCCTTTTTTTATAATACCTTGTTCAATGCCTTGTTCAATACCTTGCTCAATGCCTTGTTCAATGCCTTCTTGCTTCATCCACTTTAGCTTAGTTCGCATTACTTTCTTGTCTA
>JAVWDK010000025.1:0-12035 GCA_036642175.1 Bacilli bacterium | reverse complement strand
TATTTAGCTAGGCTCAGTTATTTACTACATTTTTCTTTAATTTGAAAAAATAATTAATAAATCTAAATAAAAATATCTGTTTTTAAAAAAGATATTTTACAAACCCTCTATTGTTTAATATTCTTTTTAAAATTGCATACCAAACGGAACCAATATTTGAGTTGTTTAGTTCTAAAGTTAATCAATATAAATATAATGTTAGGAAGAACCAAAGATAATAAAATATTTTTTAAAAGTTCATAATATAAATTTTTGAAAACTATTAATGTAGAAATTTTATATGTTATTGTAATACAAAAAAGAAATGTTACAAAATACTTTAAAAAATGTTTTAGATATTCACTATATTTACCATTTAATATTTTTTTATATACATATTTAGGATAACTGTAAAGATGCAATAAAAGTTGACTACAAATTGTTCCAATAAATATACCAACAAGTCCAAACAGATTAGCAAAAACAATAGATAATATAAGATTTATTGATGCTTCTAAGATAGGAATATATCTATCTTCATAAAATATTCCCGCTGCTTCTTTAAATGTTGAAGGTGTGCATCTAATAATAAACAAATAATGACTTATTATTAATGCAATTAATACATTGAAATCAATTACATATTTTTCGCCTATCCAAATTACTACAAAACTATCTATTATTACAAAGAGACAGGTTGATGTAAAACAAGCAATCCAATTATTTATAAATTGAATATTTTTATAATTATCAAATTGAATTTGTTTGCTTTCTGCAACAAGTAAATTACCCACACTTGATGTTATAACGCTAAACATTTGCATTATTAAAGTATTAAGAGAATTTATTATTAGGTTATAATTAGAATATAATCCTACAAATACAAGTCCAAATATTTTTGTTATAAGAATGTTATCTGTGCTTTTAACGACAAAGCCAGCTATTTTGTGTAAAAAAAGAGCTTTTATCTTGGATATAATATCTTTTACAGTAGTTTTTTCTAGTTGCTTAATATTTTTATCTTTAAGAAAAGGATATATCTTATTTGCTAACAACGATATAACAATATTTTCTATAATTCTCATAATTACTTTTACAAACAAAAATAAATAGTAATTTTTAAATACTAAAAGTATAATAATATTAATAACATTTAATATTATTAAATATACTATATGAATTAAATTTATGTAATAGTTTTTTTGATCTGCAATTAATATCGATCTTTTGTAAGTTAAAAGATATGAACAAACAGCATCTGTTAAAAAAATTAAATAAATAATAATTATGTTATCTTTTATAGAATTAGGTCCAATTAAATCGTTTATAAATGGCACTATTAGTAAACCAATAATAAATACTACAATAGCTATCACTCTATAACTTGTTTTATAAAAATGCATTAATGATTTAATTTGCTCATTATCTTTTTCTGCTATTGGCTTGTATAATTTATATATGATTGCAGAACTAAGTCCTAACTCTGCTATTGAAAGCATAGAAACAATATTAAAAAACAAACCATTTAAACCGAGATATTCATCCCCTAATGTTTTTATAAAAACAGACTGAAGTATAAATCCAATAATAATGTTAATAAAGTTTGATGCTAGTGCACTTGAGACATTAATAATCGCCTTTTTTGTTCTCATTTTTTCACTCCTTAATAAAAATATTTATTTAAGATAGATTGATATATTCTTTCACAATTCTTGTTATCTCTAAGTTCAAAAAAATCACTAATTCTTTTTTCATATACTTTTCCTATTTTAAAATCTCTTTTTATTGAATTTTTAATAAATTTAACTAAAACTTTTTCATCATAAACGCATGGTCCAAAGCCATCTTTTTCATAATCAAAGTAGCCAGTAGAATATTGATTACTTCTAAAACTATCTATATCAAAATGATAATATGCAATAGGTTTATTCATATAAGAAAAGTCAAAAAAAACACTAGAATAATCAGTAACTAATAAAGATGATTCTCTTAATAATTTTGATACAGAATAATTGTTTTCACTGGCTACAATTATGTTCTTAGAGTTTGATTTAAAAGCACTTTTATATTTTTGCATTTCATGATGTAAATAAAATATACAATTAATATTATTATCTTCTAAAAAATTTATAAAATTTTTATTGTTAATTAAACTGAAATATCTATTATAATATTCAGTTTTTTTAAAATCATTAATTTCATAAATTGTTTTACTAATATTTTTTCTCCAGGTAGGCATTATTAGTATTTGATTTTTCTTTATTTTGCATTTGTATAATCTATCCCATCGTGCAAATCCTGTATATATAACTTGATTTATATTATATCCAAAATTTTCTTTAACAAATTCATACTCCCTTTTCGCACCACAAATGTACAAATCAACTCCACTTTGTTTCATACAAAAATCAGTCATGTTATATGTTATTCCATGTTGTAAAAATATTTTTTTATTTTTTAATATTTTAAGTTTTTCCTCAAGCAATCTACAGGCATAATATGAACAATAATCTGACCCTATTTGCGAACTAATATGATAGTTTGTCGTTAAATAAAACCAAATATGTTTTAATGAATATGGTATTATTTTATCTTTATCTTCAATCATTTTGTTGCTTTCATTTATTAAAAAATATGATTTTATTCTTTTTGATTTTAGATACAAATAGAATTCATATCCATTATCACAAGCGTCAGTGCCTCTTTCAGAAATAAGAAAAATGTCACTTTTCTTATAAAATAATGAAACAGGATATAAAAGTAATGTTAAAATAAAACATAAATATTTTCCCATTTTAACTTCCTTCCTATTTTTTATTTATACTTATAAAATGTATAAATTATAAAATTAAATTTATATTTTATTAAAAATAATAAAACGCGATTTTTTAATGATAAATGTTTGTTATTAAGTATTTTTTCATATTCTTTAACTATTTTTTCATTATACATTGATATATTTTTAATTTTTAATTTTTGTACTATATCTTTACGCTTTATTTCATTACTATAATATAAAGATATTATATAAAATAATAAATTCTTTTCTTTTACTGATTCTCCATTATTAATAAAAAAATCAGGCAAATTATCTAATAAAAATGTAATATTTTTTTCTATTTTATCTATTCTTTTTTTGGATAAACTTATATTAGTGTTTTGAATATAAGTGTAAAATGGATTTGATATTATGTTTATTTTATTACAATATTTAATATATGTTAGGCAAAATAATAAATCTTCAAATTTGCAAAGATTTTCATTAAAAGAAATACTATTTTCAACTAATATTTTTTTTCTAAATATTTTATTACATGAAGAACTTAGATAGTTTTCTTTAAGTAAAAGTTCTGACACTGTTTTTAATTCGTCATAAGATTCGATTTTAAAATCATTTATAGATTTAAAAACATGTTTATTATTATTTTCGTAAAAGAAATCAATTCCAAAGATTAACAAGTCAAAATATTTAATTTTTTCCATGCAATAACTAATACAATTAGAATCCAAAAGATCATCTGAATCAACAAACATTATGTACTCGCCATTTGCTTTCTTTATACCAAAATTTCTTGTGTAAGATACACCAAAGTTTTTGTTTGAAAAAACAGTAATATTTTTATTTTTGTTTTGTAATTCTTTTAAAATTTTTAGTGTTTCATCAGTGGAACCATCATCTATTAATAATATTTCTATATTATCATAGGTTTGAGCAACAATTGTTAAAACTGTTTTCTCTATAGTTTTATGACAATTATAACAAGGAATTATAATACTTACTTTGCTCAATTTAATCACGTCCTTTGCTTTTCATAATTTTTATTTTTATAGTCTAAATAATTGAAACATATTAAAATAAACGAAATGTTTAAATAGTAATAATTTATACTTTCAAAAATGCAATAAATAAGTGTTACAAAAAAAGCTAAAAATTCTTTTGTGTTATTAAATTTTATTTTGGAAAAGTACAGTGCTATTAGCAAATATCCAATAATTCCATATCGGAACAAAAAATTTAAAAACAGATTATCAATCGCCATATTTTCAATTAAATTTATTCCAAATAAAGAATAGTTTGAACTGTTATTCAAATAATGATTCCAAAAAGAAAATCTGGATGAAACTAGAGAATTTATTTCTAAATTTTCTCCAAAAAAGCAAGCTAAAGTTACCGATAAAATCGTGAAAATAAAGAAACTATATTTTGATATTTTTTCATATTTGTTTAGATTAACATTTTTAATAAAATTAAATAATAATAAACAAATAATTGTGCATATCAATCCTGTCCTACAATTTGTAAACCTATATAATATTAATAATATTATAATATAAATAATATTAAGAAATTTATAATTTTTACATAGACAAAATGATAAAACAATAATTGGAAATAAATGTAAAAAAGGTGCATTTACTGTTTGAAAACCTAAAGAATTTCTAGTGTATAATACGCCATCTACTAGCCTATATGATATTGATGAATCAATTAATCCTGTAAATGACAATAATAAAGTTAATATAAAACAAAAAATTGATGAATATAGTATATACTTTAACAATTTTTCTTTATTTTCATTATAAAAAAGCAAATAGAAAAGTATAGGTATTGCAAAGTCTAAAGAACTTGTCAATAATGTCAAAAATAATAAATTTAATGAAACTAACACAATATTTAAAAGCGTTTTTTTTCTAATCTTAATGTTACTTATATTTAAAATTGAAAAGAACAAAAGAATAGCAAAATATAAATAAATAATTATTTTAGAATGGTTAAATAAAAACTGAGAATATTTTAGAAAAATAGATAAAAAGACAAGAATAAATTTTGTTTTATTTGATATCATATATATCCTCAATTACTTTCAAAACATTATTAATGTTAAAAGACTGTATTTTTTCGTTTGAATTTAACCTTTTATTTTTTATAATTTTAATATTGTTAGAATATAAAACATTTTCATTAAGTATTATTTCTTTTGTAATGTTTTCGCTTATTATACAAGGTAATCCATTTGCTTGTGCTTCTATTAGTGTTAAAGGAAGCCCTTCATATAAAGAAGGAAAAACGAATATATCCATAGAACTATAGTATTTGAATGTGTCAAAAACATTACCAGCAAAGATAACATTTTTTGCAATATTTAAAGATTGTACTTTCTCCTCAAGTTCTTTTCTTAAAGATCCATCACCTACTAGTAATAAAAAAGAATTATTATTTTTTTTAAAATATTCATTAAATATATCTATTAGATATTTATGGTTTTTAACAGTTTCCATTCTTCCAACATGTCCTACTACGAAGGAATCAAAAGGAATATTATATCTTAGTCTAATTTCTTTTTTAAATCCTTCTCTATATAAAAAATTGTCTATTTCTATCCCGTTTAAAATTACTTTTGCTTTTTTTGCTTCTTTTTGAAAAAGCCACTCTGCACTTTCTTTTGAACATGCTAATTTAACTGTAGACACTTTATTTATCAACTTTTTAAAAATATTCTTGTACATTTTATATAAAATATTCCCACTATTATTAGTGCTGTGTGAGTGAGCGATTCTATTAGGAATATTATTTTTTTTTGCAGCTAATAGAACAACAGCACTCATGCAGTCCATATGAGAATGAACTATATTATAATTGGTTTCTTTAAAAAATTTAATCAAGCTCAAATAATATTTAAAAACTCCAGTTTTTTTGTAATATTCAATCCTAAAAATTTTTCCACCTAATTTTTTTATTTCTTCATCGTACATTCCAGGTAATGAAGTTAAAAAATCAAATTGTACTTTTGATTTATCGATTTTTCTGTAAAGATTCATTATAAAAGATTCTGCTCCTCCTATATCCATCTTTACAACACATTGTAATATTCTAATAGGTCTTTCGTTCATTTTCTCACCTCTTTATATATTATAAATTTCAATCATTAAATTCATTATCTTTTCCAGTGAATAATTTTTGATTAAAGATTTGTTTGCTTTTTTAAATTTTTTTGTTAATAATTCTTTCTGATAATATATTGAATTTATTTTATAAATAAATTTTTCTTTATCATTCTTGTTTATAACAAAACCATTTATATCGTTAATAATCAAATCTCTTACTCCTCTTGTATCAAGAGCAACTATTGGTAAACCAACACTCATTGCTTCCATAATATTTACAGGAAGCCCTTCTCTTTTGCTAACTGATATTGATAAGTCAGAGATATTTAATAATTTTAAAATATCTTTTCTAAAACCTAAAAAATGTATTTGTTTGTTAAGTTCTAAATGATCAACAAGGTTCTCATATTTACGATTTATACTATCTTTCCCAGGAAGCAAAATATGTACATTTTTATTATTTTTCAAAAAATTACATAAAGTTTTAATCAGCCATCCTTGGTTTTTGTTCTTGTTTAATTCTGCTACATATATCATTACAAAATCATCATCTTTTAATTTTAATGATGATCTGAATAAGTTTTTTTCTTTCTTACTCATTTTAAAATTTAATTTTTCTTCATTCAAACCTATACCAGGAACATATTTAACACATGTATGAAAATATTTTTTTGCTAAATTATAATCTTCCATATTAATAGTAATTAAAGTATCTGTGCAGAAAGATAATATCCATTCAACAGGGAAAAAAATTACCCAATTAATCAAAGGTGCACCTTTATAAAAATGAAATCCATGTGCTGTATAAATTAGCCTTGCGTTTGAACCAATTGCAGCCAATCTTGTCACAACACTACCCATGGGTGTATTAGTGTGTATAATTTCATATTTGTTATTTTTAATAATCTTTTTAAGTTGAAAAACAGCTTTAATATTATTAAATTTAAATGGATTTCTTGCAAAAGAAACAACATGTTTAAATTTACAATAAGGTATTTTTTCATATCCATTTGTAGCTACATGAACTTCATACTTATTTTCTTTAAAATATTTCAAAAAAGGAAGGTGAAAGTTTAAAATATGAGAATCTACAGTTGCAGTAAACAATATTTTTTTCACACTATCCCTCCTTAATATAATTTTCTATAATTTTTTTTTCTATTTTTGAAGAAGAAACAGTAACACTTAAAAAATTATCTTTTAAATCATCTAATTCAGATTTTATACCGAATTTACCTATTTCGGCTCCTTCTTTTGAAAAGACAGTTTTAAAAGTCCAATAAATTACTTTTAAATCTTCAATAAACGAGTATTCATTAACATATTTTATATCAAGATTTATTTTTTCAAATATTTCTAATGTGTTTCTTCCTAAAGCCTGGGCTAATCCAGTAATTCCTGGAAGAACCTCTACTCTTTTCTTTTGCACTTTTGTAAAATATTTATAATATTCCGGGATCCAAGGTCGTGGTCCAATGAACGACATTTCTCCCTTTAAAACGTTAATAATTTGAGGCAATTCATCTAATGAAGTGGTCCTAATAAGTTTGCCTATTTTTGTTATTTTATTTTCACTATTAAAATCCATTACGTTATTTTCATTAGACATACTTCTAAATTTATATAGATAAAAATTTTTTCCTTTATAGCCTGTTCTAAGTTGCTTGAATAAAACTGGCCCTTTACTTTCTATTTTTATAGCTATGGCTATAAAAGTCATAGGAATAATAAAAATAATTAATGTCATTATAGCCAAAATAATATCAAAAATTCTTTTTAAATACTTATACATAATATCTATTCCTTACTAATATTGGTAGTTTGAAAAGTTTATACAACAGCTACCTATTTTTTGTTTTTAAAGCTTTTATCAAAATATTTCAATTGTCATATTAATTTTTCTTTTTATATATTGATTATGCTTATATGATTTTTATTTATTGACAGTTTATACTTTTAAGACTTATAATTCTTTTTTTCTATCTCAATACTTTCGTTTTTTATAATTCTGTAAAAGTTTTCTTGAGTTATTTCTCTTATATAGTCGTTATTTAATTTAATTTTTTCTTTTAAATATATTATTGTTTCATTCATTTTATATTTTGTATTTTCATTATGACTGTCGCTACCTAAAATTGAAATAATTTTATTTTTTAATAAATATACTAATTTCACTTTTGCCGATTTCCCATATTTGTTGAATAATGATAGATAATTGCCTTGAAATAAAACACCTAAATTTAATAAAAAATCAAAATTTAATTCATATTTATATCTTTCAGGATGAGCAATTATTGGAATATAGTTTAAATCTATAATATTTTTCAATATATTCTCAATACCATATAGTTTTGAATTTAAAGGTAGTTCAATTAATATATACCTTGAATTATTTATTGTCATAATTTTATTACTTTTTAATAAATCAATGATTTTATCAGTGACATATACTTCATTTCCTAAATATAAATTAATATTTATATTTAACAACTTTGCTTTTTCCACTAATACTTTAAATAATTTATTTTTTTTTGTATTATCAGCATCCCATATCGTATCTTCAATATAGTGAGGAGTTAAAACCATATTTGTTATTCCTTGTTCTTGTGCTTTTAATAAACAATTCAAAGAATCTTCAAGTGTTTTAGCACCGTCATCAACACCAGGTAATATATGTGAATGTAAACAATTAATACTGTTCATAATAACTTGTATTATTACCTTTTTTTTGTTTTACTTTGTTGATAACAATACCTGATATAGATGCATTTACTTTTTGAAATGCTTTTATAGTATTTTCAAGAGTTATTATTTTTGTTTTTTTATCAGATACTACAACGATATTTGCATCACTAAATTTTGTTAAAATTAATGTGTCATTAAGTCCTAATACAGGAGGACAGTCTAAAATAATAACATCAAACAGTGATCTTAAGGTATTAATCAATAAATCATTATTTTTACTTCCTAATAATTCTACTGGGTTCG
Organism: Bacilli bacterium; assembly: GCA_036642175.1. Lineage (GTDB taxonomy): Bacteria > Bacillota_I > Bacilli_A > RF39 > UBA660 > JALELF01. The sequence goes on along the minus strand of JAVWDK010000025.1, from coordinate 3,182 downwards.
GAGGATAAATACCTGTGCCTAAAAGAACAACATTATTAATTTTAGTTTTAACAAAATATTTTGATAAATCTATCTTTTCATTAAAATTTAAAATTAAATTTGAATAACCTTTTGATTGATTTTTCCCAATATCAAAAATTTCATTTTGAATTCCTTTTCTTAAATCACAATCTATGATTAATACTTTTTTTCCTTCTTGAGCATAAGCTATTGCTAAATTTGCAGAGATAAAACTTTTTCCATCTGAAGGCTCAGGTGACGTGTTCAATATTATTTTTATATCTTTGTCAATTCCTGAAAATTGAAGATTTGTTCTTATTGTTTTGATGGACTCGCTAAATGCACTCTTAGGATTATTATTAACTATTAAATCGTCAGCTCTATTCATTTTATTTCACCTCTACTAAAGGAACTACACCAATTACAGGTAGTTCAAATTTTGTTTCTATCTCTTCACTATTTTTTATGCTTGAATCTAAATAAAATAAAGTAAATATTGTTGATATTCCCATTATTATTCCGCTCAAAAAAGACAGAAAAATGTATTTTAAATTATTTACATTGTATGGTTCTTCACTAACTAATGCACTATCTATAATTGAAACATTTTGCAAATTATATATATTCACTACTTCTTGTGAGAAAACATCAACAATTTCATCTGCTACTGCAGCTGCGAAAGCAGAATCACTATTTACGACAGTGACGTTAATTATTTCTGTATCCTTTATAGCATCTACATGAATCATTTTTGATATTTCGCTATATTTACTGTTCAAATCCAAATTTTCTATCACTTGGTTTATAATTTTTTTACTTTTCATTATTTCACTATATGTGCTTACCAAATTTTTGTTTAGCATTACATCATTTTGAGTTATTTTTTCATTAGATTCATCATTTACTAAAATTAGTGTAGCATTACTTTTAAACATAGGTGTTTGAAAAAACTCAACATATAAAATTCCTAAAGTTGTAAAAACCATAATAAAAACTATCATTATAATATACTTAGAATAAAAATATTCAAGTAACTCTTTAAAATTTATTTCTTCCATAATATTCCCCCTTAAATTTTCGAAGTTTATTATATCACATATATTGATAAAATTAACAACAAAATTTAATTTTGTGGTGTAGGTTAGTTTCAAGAGTCATTTGAATTAGTAAATTTACATTAAAAAAGGATTAAAGAAGGATTTTCAGTTGTTTTAACTGAAAATCTAACTTTAATTTATATTCATAATAAGATTAATCCAATGATTGAAATAATTAAAGAAAAATATTTTATTTCATCCTTCATCACAGTGCTAAAATAATTTTATAAAGTAAACCAAAAAATTATAAGAAGAATTGAATTAAACTTACAATTCTATACATCTATAATTAAAAGAAAACTTATTCATTTGTTTATACAATTATACAAATCTTGATAAAAAAACTTAAAACAATGTTTAAGTTACAGATATTTACCAAATTTATTGTCTTTTTTTGATTTTTCCATTAATTTGTCTTCATTACTGGACAAATTAAATGAAATCAAGACAAATAATATTAAAGAAACAATAATTATAATACTAATTATAATAAAAATTAATAGTTTCATATTTATCACCTATTTTTATTATAAACTATTTATGTCAAATAAACTTATATTTCACTTTCTATTTACATAAATATTTTTAATTCTTTTTTGAGCTTCTAAAACTTCATTACTATTAGGTACCATAACATATAACAACTGATTATTATATGTGTAAGTATAATCGTATTTAGCAACACCATTTAATGTATAAGACTCTATTGACCAAATAGGCATCGTATCAAGTTGTTTGTTTATAAATTCGTAAATTAATTCTTGTTCGATATTTGAATCAAAAGTATTAACTAAAGATTTTAGAATCTTATTATATTTAGTTATTAAAATTTTTGAGCTAGAAAGTTTATTTATTATAGATGCGATTACGTTTTGTTGATTTTTAATTCTTTGTATATCTCCATCTACGAATGTTTTCCTTTCTCTTGAAAATACTAAAGCACTTTGTCCATCAAGATGATTATAACCTTGTTTAAAAAATAAATTATTTTTGTTATATGTAGAATTAAAATTTAATTCAGAATATGTGTCAATCCCTCCTATTGAATCGATTAGGTTGATTAAAGTAGAAAAATTTATCTTCATATAGTAATCAATCTTTGTATTTAAAATTTCTTCTATTGTTTTCATAGTGACATCTATTCCATAGATTCCGGCATGTGCAAGTTTATCGTTGTACCCTGAGGTATTATAAATATGAACATAATAGTCCCTAGGAATACTAGTCAACAATATTTTATTCATTTTGGGATTTACAGTTAAAAGAATATTAACATCACTTCTTGCAACATTACTGATATCTCCAAATGTATCTAACCCACTTATTAAAAAATTATATGATTTGTCCATCTGATAATTTTCTTTTTTCTTTTTTGTTATTTTTTCTTCAAAAGAAAATTTTTTTATAACTTTATATTCAAACGATATTTTATCTTCTAAAATTTCGTTTAAAATAATAAAATCAGCTTCTTTATTTTCCACTTTTTTTATTGCTGTATCCATATCAGGTGTTTCAATATAATTGTAATCGATTTCATTAGATAATTCTGTTAAAACTTTTGTGTAATTATCTTTTTGATTAGTGTAGTTTGATAATATTTTTCCATTTAAATCCTCCATATTTTTTATTTGTGAATCTTTCAAAACAATTAAACTGAATATTTTTGTCTGTTTATTTTTTGAAGAAAAAGAAGAAATAAATTTTGTTGAACTTTCAATACAATTGTAAAAAAACAAAACTAAGGCAATATTAAAAATAATAAAAGGAATATTAAGCACGTTTTTAATTTTAAACAACAAAATAAAAATAATAAAAAGAAAGTAGATTAATAAAACGATAATATATTTAAAAGGAATTGCATTTATAAAAATAATATTGTATAAAGAAAAAAGATAAATAGTGATAAAAATTAATAATAATGTAAAATTAATAATAATGATATTTGATTTTTTCATGTTTTATACCTCCAAAAACTAAAAGTTATTATAACATCATGATTATATTTGTCAATTAAAATTAATTTTTAAAAATGGTTTTTATTCCATATATTTTTTATTATATCTAATAATAAGAATAAAAGAAGCA
>JAVWDK010000024.1:1858-12122 GCA_036642175.1 Bacilli bacterium | reverse complement strand
GAAGTTAATTTATACTTGTTAGATTTTGGCTCAGAAGCATTAAAAATATTTAAAGATGCTCCACAAGTCGGAGATACTTTATCAATTAATGATTCTGATAAAATTGAAAAAATGTTTAAAATGTTAGAAGAAGAAATAGAATTAAGAAAAGAAAAATTTAGCGAGTATACCGGAGAATATAGTGTTTATATAAAAAATAGTTTAGATAAAATGCCATTAATACTAGTAATAATTAATAATTATGATAATTTTGCGGAAAGTTATGAAATTTACATAGAAAGATTAACTACTATAGTTAGAGAGGGTGTAAAATATGGAATTATTACAATTGTTACTACAACTGGTACTTCAATAGTAAGATATAAATTTAGACAAAATTTTAAACAAGAATTAGTTTTAAGATTAAATGATGAAATGGAGTATGCAACAATTCTTGGCAAATTTGATAAAATAATTCCTACTGATTGCAAAGGTAGAGGTTTTGTGAAATTAGATGATGTTTATGAATATCAAGTATCTTATCCTTGTAATGAAGAAACTATGAGTGATATGATAAAAGAACTTTGTAGTAATTTAAGACAACAATATAAAAATAAAGCTAAAAAAATTCCAATTTTACCTAATATAGTTAGTCTAACTACTATTGTTAATAATATTTCAACTTTAAAAAATGTACCAATTGGAATAGCAAAAGAGACTTTGGAAATTGTAAATTATAATTATAATTCAAAAGATTTATCGATAATAACTGCTTTAGATATAATGATTACATCAAATTTTATTGAACAATTGTTTAATGTAATAACAATGATTAAGGATACTGCTTTAATAGTTTTAGATGCAGAAGATGTATTTGAAAAATTAAACATCAAAGCAGCTTATTATAATGAAAACTTTGATCAAGTAGTTGAAAAATTATATTGTACATTTAAAGATAAAAAAGTATATCAAAAACAATTTGTTTGTGCTATTATTGGTATAGATAATTTAATTGGAGGGTTAAATAATATAGCAAAGGAAAATTTTGTTAATTTATTAAATATGAGTAAGGATTTAGACCAATTAAATTTTATTATAATTGATAGCGTTTTAAAACTAAAAAAGCTTGAGTATGAACCATGGTATAAGAATAACACTAATAACAGTAATGGTATTTTTGTAGGAAGTGGTATTGCTAATCAATATGCTATTATTATAAATAAAATTGTAAGAGAACATCGCGATGATATACCAGATAATTTTGGATATTGTGTTAATAATGGCAAGGCGATTTTAGTGAAATTATTAGAAGGTGACAAAAGTGAATAAATTATTAGTTATTGTTTATGTTCCAATATTAGAACAACATTTTGATGTCTTTATTCCTATTAATAAGAAAATAAATGACATTTTAAAGCTTTTGTCAAAAACAATTTATCAATTATCTAATGAGACATTTGAAGTGTCAGGAAATTTGAATTTAATTAATAAGAAAACAGGTAACTATTATGATTTAAATATAGTAGTCATTGATACAGATATTAAAAATGGAACAGAATTAATTTTGATTTAATATTAGGGTGGGTGGTAGGCAAAAAATTAATTTGTTTGAACGGAGGTGAATATATATGATATCAGTTGATCCAGAAAAGTTAATTGATAATGGTGAAAATCTTAATGGAATTGCAACTTTATACAAAGAAACTTGTTCAGAATTACGTGCAGAAATGACAGCTTTAGGTAATTCTTGGAAAGGTAACGACTATAATGCTGCAACTAGCGAATTAGCAACTTTACAACCAGGCTTAGATGCAATTGGAGAATGTTTAATAGAATTTGCTAGAATGCTAAAAGAAACTGGAGAAGATTATCGTGCTAGAATTGCACAAAATGCTGCAAGGTTTAATTAGTTAGAAGGAGATGAAAATTAATGCAATCAGAAATGATTCAAGTAGAAGAAGCAAAAGCTCATGCTAGTGCAATGAAAGAATATTCAATAAAAATGGAAGTCGCTTTAAATAAAGCTACAGCAATTATGAATGAAGTTACTGCCATTTGGGATAGTCCAAAAGCAAAAAATGCTAGAGCAAAATATGATGAGTTTGCACAAATTTTTCCAAAAGCAAAACAAGTTGTTGAAAATATTGGAATTAAAATTGAAACAAGTGCTAGAAACTTTGAAATTAATGAATAAGAGTTTAAACTCTTTTTTCTTTACTTTATTTAATACATAAAATTAGTATTTAACAATTTCAACAAGAATAGTTTTTATTGCTAGATTTATTCTTTTTTCATATTAATTATAAAGTATAAGCTAAGTATAAATTATTAAATAAGTATAAACATAAGTAAAATTATGTTTTTTGTTGAAAAAAAATATAATTAATTATATAATGATAGTAGGTGAGAATATGAAAAAGACAAAAATAATCGCAACAATTGGACCCAAAACGCAAGATATAGAAGTATTAAGAAATTTAATATTAAATGGATTAGATGTAGCACGTCTTAATTTAACTCATGCCAGTCACGATTTTTGTATTGATATATTAAAAAAGATTGAAATACTAAATAAAGAATTAAACACAAATGTCGCAACTTTACTAGATACAAAAGGACCTGATATTAGAACAGGCAAATTTGTCGGTGGACAAGCTTTCTTAAATAAAAATGATAAAATAAGAGTCTATATGGATGAAATATTAGGCGATTCAACTAAATTTTCCATCAATTATAATTTATTAAAAGAAGTAAGAATAGGCACAATTTTAAAACTAAATGATGGAATAATCACATTACAAGTATGTGATAAAGGAACAAATTATTTATTATGCGAAGTAATAGAGGAAGGAATAATTGGGGATTATAAATCAGTTAATATTCCAGGTCTTAAGTTAGAAAGAAATTTTCTAAGTGAAAAAGATCGTTTGGATATTGAATTTGCTACAAAACATAAATTTTCTTTTATTGCTTTATCTTTCGTTTCTTGTCCAGAGGATGTTTTATCAGTAAGTGACATATTAATTGAATCAGATAATAATCATACTTCAATTATAGCTAAAATAGAATGTCAAAATGCAGTTGATGAATTAGATGAAATAATGAATGTAAGTGATGGAATAATGATAGCACGAGGTGATTTAGGAGTTGAATTACCACTTGAACAAATACCAAGTATTCAAAAAAACATTACAAATAAATGTCATGAAATGGGTAAAATATGTATCGTTGCAACAGAAATGCTTTCTTCAATGGAAAGTATAAATAGACCAACAAGAGCCGAAGTAAGTGATGTTGCAAATGCTATTATAGATGGTGTAGATGCTGTTATGCTAAGTGGTGAAACAACGATCGGTAAATATCCGATTGAAACAATAGAAACAATGCGAAAAATAATTGAAACAACCGAAACTAATATTAATTACTTAAATTCACTTAAAAACATTCAAACATTAGAAAATGATAGTGTAACTAAAACTATTGCTTATGCAGTTGTTGAAAGTGCCTGTTCATTAAAATGCCAAGCAATTATTACACCAACAATCACAGGATATACAGCAAGAAAAATAAGCCGTTTTCGTCCTAATTGTCCAATTATTGCTGTAACACCAAATTCAGAAACAGTTAAATCATTAATGCTTAATTTTGGTGTTATTCCGATTTTAATTGACGAGTTAAATTCTTTAGATAAAATAATTGCTAAATCAACAGATGTAACCAAGGAACTATTAAATCTAAAAAAAGGAGATAGGATTATTATAACTGGTGGTTATCCATTTAAAGAATCTAAACATACTAATTTTATGAAAATCGAAGAATTATAAAAAGGAAGGTGATACTATGTACAATTTAGGCCCTCAATTTCTTATGGATTATGAAAAAGCTAAGCCTAATTTAGAATCGATTATAAAAGATAATAATGGTAAATTCAGATTTACGATTATTACTGAAAGTTTAATAAGAATTGAATATAATAAAGATGGTTTATTTGAAGACCGTCCAACTCAATTAGTCTGGTTTAGAAATCATCCTAAACCTAATTATCAAATAAAAGAAGATAAAAAATATTTAGAAATTGAAACTAGATATTTCAAATTGTATTATATTAAAGGAAAAAATATTCAAGGAACAAAAATAAATCCATCCCAAAATTTAAAAATTGAGTTAAAAAACTCTGATCGTGTTTGGTATTATGGACATCCTGAAGTTAGAAACTATGGTGCACCATCAGAAGCTCTTGAAACAAATAACAAGAAATCAAAGATTAAAAAAGGCCTTTTTTCTAGTGATGGTTTCGTTAGTATAGATGACTCAAAAACCAAAATAATGTCAGAATTAGGAAACTTAGAAGAAAGACAAAATGATAGCATTGATACTTATGTATTTACCTATTTAAAAGATTTTTCTGAATGTTTAAAAGATTATTATATGATTACTGGTTATCCTGCTTTAATTCCAAGATATGCGTTAGGTAACTGGTGGAGTCGTAATGTTAATTATAACGATGAATCTTTAAAAAAAATAGTTGATGATTTTAATGATAAAAAAATTCCTGTTTCTGTACTTTTATTAAATAAAGGTTGGCATAATAGCTTGTTTAATGATAAAAAAGTTGATTCTGGATTTAGTTTTGACTTAAATAAATTTAAAAATCCTAAAGCAATGATTAAGTATCTTCATTTAAATGGAATAAGAATTGGCTTAAATATAAATCCTAAAAGTGGAATTTATCCTTTTGAAGATAATTACAGTAAGATAACACAATATTTAGAAACTGATGAATTTGGAGTTGTACCTTTTAATGTCTTAGAACCTAAATTTTTAGATGTTTATTTTAAATTATTAATTCATCCTTTAGAAAATTTAAATGTTGATTTTTATTGGCTTGATTATAATGAAAATAATTATGAAGAACTTTGGGCCTTAAATCATTATCAATTTTATGATATGAGTAGAAATTATAAAATTAGGCCAATGTTACTTACTAATAATGCTAAAATAGCTGAGCATCGTTATCCTGCTTTATACTCTGGACCAACGACTGTTAATTGGGAAACTTTAAAAGCAATTCCTCTTTTTAATGCGAGTGCTGCTAATTGTGGTGTTAGTTTTTGGAGTCATGATATAGGTGGATTTCACAATGGCGTTGAAGATAATGAATTATATACTAGATTTGTTCAATTAGGCGTTTTTAGCCCTTTACTTAAATTTGGTTCAGAAGAAGGAAAATATTATAAAAGAGAGCCTTGGCGTTGGGGTATTAAAACATATTCAATTGTAAAAGATTATTTGACTTTACGTCATCGTTTAATCCCATATTTATATACTGAATCATATAAATATCATAAATATGGAACTCCACTTGTTCAACCAATTTATTATAAAAATCCTGAAATGTATGATGACTTAATCTATCGGAATGAATATTTTTTAGGTAGTGAATTATTTATTTCACCGATTGTAAGCAAAAAAGAATATATTATGAATCGTGTAATTCATAAGTTCTATATGCCTGAAGGAATTTGGTATGATTTTGTAACAGGTAAGAAATTCCCAGGTGGAAGAAGTTATGTATCGTTTTTTAAAGATGAAGATTATCCAGTTTTTGCAAAAAGAGGTGCCATCATAGTAATGGGTGATAATGAAAACATTAATGATACAACACCACCTAAAAACATGGAAATTCAAATATTTCCGGGTATTAATAATAATTATCTTTTATATGAAGATGATGGCATAAGTGATTTGTATAAAAAAGATTTTTATTTATTAACATCTATTGATTATAATTATTTACCTAATAATTATACTGTTATTATAAGAGCTTTAGAAGGAAAAAGTAATATTGTTCCTGCAACAAGAAATTATAAAATAAGATTTAGAAATACAAAAAAAGCAAGTGATGTTATTATTTATTTTAATGATACACCATTGAGTGATTATAAAACATATAAAGAAGGAACTGATTTTATAGTTGAAGTTTTAGATATTAAAACAATTGGGCAACTTACTGTCAATTGTAAAGGAAAAGATATTGAAATAGATGCAGTTAGAATTATTAATGACGACATATCTTCAATTATATCTGATTTACAAATAGAAACTAAAATGAAAGAATTAATTGACAAAGTTTTATTTGATGATTTATTGACACTTAAGAAAAAAAGAATTGAAATCAGAAAATTAAGAAGAAAAGGTTTAGAACCTCAATTTGTAAAATTATTTTTAAAATTATTAGAATATATCGGTCAAGTATAGGGGGGTTAAGATGAATGAAATAATATCAATGATTATTGCATTTGTAATAGTTTATTTATTATATTTGTTTTTGGTTATTTTAAGTAAAAAAGGACGAAAAAAACTAAAAAGTGGGATTGAAGCCACCTTTTTATCTAAGACATATAAATTAGATTTGTCTAAAGTTGATGATAAAAAATTTGCATGGAATATTGCTTTAAATAATTCTTTAATTGTTAGCATAACTTTTTATATAACGGGATTGTTTTTTAACAAACCTATTTTGCAAATATTACTTTCATTTCCTATTATTATTTTATTAATAATACTTTTATATTCTCTTTTGGGCAGATATTATAAGAGAAAAATATGATTGATTTATATAAATATGAAAATGAACTTTATTTTAAAGGAGTTTTTAATATAGGGGGAGTTGATGAAGTAGGTAGAGGTCCTTTAATCGGACCGGTAATAGCATGTTGTTGTGTTTTAGAAAAAAATTTCATATTGGATGGTCTAACTGATTCTAAAAAATTATCTGAAAAAAAAAGAAACATATATTATGATTATATAATTGAGCATTCTATATATGGAATCGGTATTGTTGATGCTTGTGAAATAGATAAAATTAATATTTATCAAGCATCAAAAAAAGCCATGATGAAAGCAATTCTTGAAGTAAGAAAACAAATTAATTTGGAATATGTATTAATTGATGCAATGCCTCTTGATTTAGATATTCCAAGTTTATCAATTATTAAAGGAGATGCTAAAAGTATTTCTATTGCAGCAGCAAGTGTTGTAGCAAAAGTTACAAGAGATAAAATGATGTATGAATTAAATGAAAAATATCCCAATTATGGATTTGATAAACATAAAGGGTATCCTACAAAAAAACATATAGAAAACATCCATAAATACGGCCTTATTGATGGTTATAGATTAAGTTATGGTCCAGTTAAAGAAATGGTAGGTGAATAGTATATTTAATTTTAATAAAGATAAGACAAAGATAGTTGGAAATGTTAATGCTCCACGAAAAAGTGTTGAAGATATTAAATTAGAAAGAATTGCTTTAGATAGAAAAATATATGGAGTAAAGATTGAAAATAAAAATAAAACTCCTTTAAATACTAAAGACATGATAGCAGCAAGAAGAAATTTGAATAAGTAATAATTTTTAATGTAATAATAAAATATTTATAATAAAGTTTATACATTTTAAAATTGCTAATATAAGAAATTAGTATAATAAAGGATATGGAAAATATCCTTTTTAATTTTATTTAATTTATTAAAATGTTGACTAATGATAAATTTATAATTAATGAACTAAATTATAACTAAAATAATTTTAATATTATAAGATTAATAAAAAGATATCCATAATTTCCCATAATATTGTATTAATATACCCATAATTATTTTATAAAATGGAATTGTTGGAGGTGATAGATGAGATATAAATTAAACAATAAACAATAAAAATACTCCTTGAAAGGAAGGTGATAATGTAGAAAACAAAAATAAATAGTGATATACTATAAACGAGGTGTAAAAATGTATAAAATTTGTTTAGTAGAAGATGAATGCGATTTAAATAATTTAATAAAATCTTATTTAGAACGTGCTAATTATGAAGTAATCAATTTCTATAATGGTGAATCTGCTTTAAATTATGTTAATAATAAAGCAGACCTTTGGATACTTGACATAATGTTGGGTGATTCAATTAGTGGTTATGATATTATAAAAAAAATTAGAGAAAATGATACCGATGTACCGGTAATATTTACTTCAGCAAGAGATCAAGATTTAGATAAAATAATTGGTTTAGAATTAGGTAGTGATGATTACATAACTAAACCATATTCACCTAAAGAATTAGTTTTGCGAGTAAATAATATAATAAAAAGAGTCTATATAAAAGAAACTAATAAAATAACTTATGATAATTATGAAATTGATTTTGATAAAAGAACTGTTTTTAATAAAGCTATTGAAATTCAATTAACAACTCTCGAATTTGATTTATTAAGTTTATTAATTAATAACAAAAGTAAATCATATAGTCGAGAAGACATTTTATCCTCTGTTTGGGGAACTGATTATTTTGGTAGTGATAGAGTTGTTGATGATTTAGTTAGACGATTAAGAAAAAAAATGCCTAATCTTAAAATAAATACACTATATGGATTTGGATATCGTTTAACATGAAAAGTAGATTATTAAAACAGTTATTTATTATTGCTGTTTCAGCCTGCTTAATATTATATATAAGTTTGGGAATTCTTCTTCCTAATATACTCTTACCAATATATGAAAAAAATATCTATCAATATTTAAAGCAACCTTTAGAATTGATAGAAAATGATGTAAATACTGCCACATTTGATGAAGAAGTAGCTTATTTATATATAACTAGTGCTAATGAAATAATTTATTCTAATAATATAAGCGAAGTAATTAGCTTATCTCCGGAACAAATTTTAAATCAAATAAATCAGGAATATGGCAAATTTAAGTATTTAGATAAAACATATTATTACAACACTTCACGTAGTAAATATGTATTAAAAATTGCCTTAACTAATAATAATTATATAAATGAAATAAAATTAGATATCTTTTCAACTTTATTTCCTATTTTGTTCCTTACCTTACTACTTATATCGTTACTAATGTTATTATGGTCACGAAATTTAATTAAAAAAATTGAACATTTAAAAAATAAAATTGACAATTTAGGAAATGATAATTATAAAGATAACTATAATTATAAAACATTTGATGAATTTAAAGTTTTATCAGATGCAATCGATAATATGAAAATCGCGCTAAAAGAACAAGATGAATATAAAAATCAAATGTATCAAAGTATTTCCCATGATTTTAAAACTCCACTTACTGTTATAAAATCATACCTTGAAGCAATTGATGATGGTGTCTTAGAATCAAAAGATGCTAGAATTATAATTAAAGAACAAGTTAATAAATTAGAACAAAAAGTACACTCCTTACTATATTTAAATAAACTAAACTATATTAAAGACACTAATACCTATAAAAATGAGCAAGTAGACATTAAAGAAATAATTGATTCAGCTATTAAGAAATTTAAAATTCAAAAACCAAAGATAAAGTTTGAAATCAATGTAGTTGGTAATACAACTTTTAATGGAACCTATGATATGTGGGAAGCCATTATTGATAATATTTTAAATAATTTTATGAGATACGCTGAAGAAGAAATTAAAATAACACTTCGCAACAAAAGCATTAAATTCTATAATGATGGTGAAAATATTGACGAAAATATTTTGAATAATATTTTTACTCCTTATAAAAAAGGAATTAAAGGTGAATTTGGCTTAGGATTATCAATTGTTAAAAAAACTGTTGCTTTATTTGGATATGAAATAAGTGTTAAAAACGAAAAAAAAGGTGTTAGTTTCATAATAAAATAACCAAGAAATTGGTTATTTTTATGTTATTTTTATATTATATTTGTTATAATAATACAAGTGAAAGTATGGTGAATTTTAATGATTCAAAAAAACATAAGAAATTTTTCAATAATAGCGCATATTGATCACGGCAAAAGTACTTTAGCCGATAGGATTTTAGAATTAACAGGAGCGATAACTGAACGAGAAAAAGTATCTCAACTTCTTGATAATATGGATATTGAAAGAGAAAGAGGAATAACAATAAAATTAAATGCTGTTCAATTAAAATATCAATATAATAATGAAGAATATATACTTCATTTAATTGATACTCCTGGTCATGTTGATTTTACTTATGAAGTAAGTAGGTCATTAGCAGCTTGTGAAGGCGCTATTTTAGTGGTTGATGCAGCACAAGGTATTGAAGCTCAAACATTAGCTAATCTTTATTTAGCTCTTGATAATAATTTAATAGTAATACCTGTAATAAATAAAATTGATTTACCTAATGCTGATCCAGAAAAAGTGAAAAAAGAGTTAATTGAAATGCTAGGATTTAAGGAAGATGAAATCGTTCTTACAAGTGCTAAAAATGGAAT
>JAVWDK010000024.1:0-1848 GCA_036642175.1 Bacilli bacterium | reverse complement strand
TCAATAAAATTCCATCTCCTATTGGGGATAAAAATGCTCCTTTGCAAGCTTTAATCTTTGATAGTTTTTATGACCCATATAGAGGAATTGTTGCTTTAATTAGAGTAGTAAATGGTACGTTAAAAACAGGTGATAACATAAAAGCAATGGCAACAGGAGCATGCTATGATGTTGTTGAATTAGGAACATATAATCCTAAAGAATTAAAAAAAACCGAATTAATAGCTGGAGAAGTAGGTTTTTTATGTGCTAGTATTAAAAGTATTAGTGATATAAAAGTTGGTGATACAATTACTTTAGAAAAAAATAGTGCGAAAAATTCTTTAAAAGGATATAAACCGATGAAACCAATGGTGTTTTGTGGAATATATCCAATTGAATCATCAAAATATCCAGAACTTAGAGAAGCATTAGATAAATTAAAATTAAATGATGCCTCTTTACAATTTGAGCCTGAAACATCAAAAGCTTTAGGATTTGGATTTAGATGTGGCTTTTTAGGACTTCTTCATATGGAAATAGTTGAAGAAAGAATTGAAAGAGAATTTAATCTTGATTTAATTGCGACATCTCCTTCAGTAATTTATCAAGTTGTGCTAACAAATGGTGAAATAGTTGAAATTGATAGCCCAGTTAAACTACCTGAGCGAACTGTTATTGCTGATATAAAAGAGCCATATATAAGAACTAATATATTTGTTCCAAGTATTTATATTGGTGATATTATGAAATTATGCCAAAACAAAAGAGGTTCATATATATCAATGGAATATTTAGATAAAACACGAGTAAATATTCATTATGAAATACCATTGTCAGAAATAGTTTATGATTTTTTTGACCGTTTAAAATCAACAACTAAAGGATATGCTTCATTTGATTATGAATTAATTGGTTATAAAAGCAGTAATTTAGTGAAAATGGATATCTTATTAAATGGTGAGGTGGTTGATGCTTTAAGTGTGATTGTTCATAAAGATTTTGCTTATAAAAGAGGTTCATCAGTTGTTGAAAATTTAAGAAAAATAATTCCTCGCCAGCAATTTGAAATACCAATTCAAGCTTGTATTGGAAATAAAGCTATTGCGCGTGCTGATATAAAAGCAATGCGAAAAAATGTTTTAGCTAAGTGTTATGGTGGCGATGTTTCTCGAAAAAGGAAATTATTAGAAAAGCAAAAAGAGGGAAAGAAACGAATGAAAATGGTTGGTAGCGTTGAAATACCGCAAGAAGCTTTCTTATCAGTTCTTAGTATGGATGAAGATTAATGAATAAAGATAATGCCAAATCGGTTTATATTCATATTCCTTTTTGTAAGGCAATCTGTTCTTATTGTGATTTTTGTAAAGTACTTTATAATAAAAAATGGATTTCAGATTATTTTCAAGCACTTAAACAGGAAATAGAGCTTAATTATAAAAATGAGTTGATTAAAACAATTTATATTGGTGGAGGTACACCATCAATACTTGATATAGAAGAATTGAAAACTCTATTTGAAATTGTTAAAATATTTAATTTTGATAAAGAATTTGAATTTACTTTTGAATGTAATATAGATAGTATTACTTTAAATAAACTTTTATTTTTATATGAAAATAAAGTAAATAGAATAAGTATTGGAATTGAATCATTTAATAAAAATAATTTGAAATTTGTAAATAGAATGTATAGCTATGAAACAGTAAAAAGTAAAATAGCTGGTATGAAAAAAATTGGATTTAATAATATTAATATTGATTTAATCTATGCTTTACCAAATCAAACTATCGATAGTTTAAAAAATGATTTAGATTTGTTTATAAAATTAGATGTCAATCATATATCAACTTATTCTTTAATGATTGA
>JAVWDK010000023.1:0-12222 GCA_036642175.1 Bacilli bacterium | reverse complement strand
CTAAAATAATTATAATAATTAATATAATAAAATAAAAATAATTAGGCATTTGGTGATCACTCCAAATATTTAATTTATTTATTTTAGCTATGGTTTCGTGTTCTTTTAATATATCTGTATATTTGTAATCGCCATATAAATATGCTACTTTGGCAAAGCCTTCACTTATAATTAAATCTTGTAGTAGATAATCATCGACAAAAACCCATACAAGGTCACGATTGTATTTATCTTTTTTTTCACTGTTTTTTTCATATGCAATTTCAATTTTAAGAGCTTTTTTTAATTTGTTACAAGTAAAATCACTGGCTTCTTTTCCAAAAGGTTCTTTTTTTTTAGTAGATTCAGGCGTATCAATTGCTAAAAAACGTGTTTTAATTTCTTTATTATTTAAAGAAAAATAAGCAGTATCACCATCAACGCATTTACTTAATTTTACTGTTATTTTTTCGTTTGCTTTAACGTTGTTGATGTTTAATATAAAAAGCACAATTATAATTAATATTTTCTTCATAAAGACCTCTTATTCTATTTCTTATACTAAATATATCATATTTTTGCACTAATATGTAGATATTTGAAAAAAAATTATTTACAAAGGTAATAATTAGTTGTATAATGCGTAAGTTGGGAAGAAGTGTATTTATGCAAAATATAAGGAATATCGCGATTATCGCGCATGTTGACCATGGTAAAACAACCTTGGTTGATAAACTATTAAAAATGTCAGGAACATTCAGAGAAAACGAAGAAGTTTTAGAGTGTGTAATGGATTCAAATGCTATTGAAAGAGAACGTGGTATTACTATTTTAGCTAAAACAACGGCTATTAATTATAAAGGATATCGTATCAATATATTGGATACTCCAGGTCATGCTGATTTTGGCGGGGAAGTAGAAAGAATCATGAACATGGTTGATGGTGTTTTACTTGTGGTTGATTCTTACGAAGGAACGATGCCTCAAACTAGATTTGTATTAAAAAAAGCTTTGGAAGCAGGAGTAACGCCAATTGTTGTTGTTAATAAGGTTGATAAACCTACTGCTAGACCCAAAGAAGTGGTTGATGAAGTATTGGATTTATTTATTGAATTAGGAGCAGATGTTGAACAATTAGATTTTCCAGTTGTATATGCATCTGGACTTTCTGGAACATCAAGTATGTCTGAAGAATTATCAACGCAACAACAGACTATGGATCCTATTCTTGATATGGTAATTGAACATATACCAGCACCAAAGGTATCAATTGAAGGTGGCTTACAATTTCAACCAGCTTTACTTGATTATAATGATTTTGTTGGTCGTATTGGCGTTGGAGTTGTGAAAAGAGGAACTATGCATGTAAATGACATGGTTACTTGTATGAGATTAGATGGCACGAAAAAACAATTTAGGATTCAAAAAATATTTGGATTTTTAGGATTAAAAAGAATTGAAGTAAAAGAAGCTGAGGCAGGAAATATTGTTGCAATCGCAGGATTGCCAGATATATCAGTTGGAGAAACAATTTGTACAGTAGGAATGGAAGAAGCTTTAAAACCACTTAGAATTGATGAACCGACTTTACAAATGAACTTTGGTGTTAATACTAGTCCTTTTAATGGTAAAGAAGGAAAACTACTAACAGCACGTAAAATAGAAGAACGATTAACAAAAGAAACAGAAAAGGACGTTTCATTAAAAGTAGTATCATATGATGCTGAAAATTGGACTGTATCAGGTAGGGGAGAACTTCATTTATCAATATTAATTGAAACAATGAGAAGAGAAGGATTTGAAATACAAGTTTCAAAACCACAAATTATTGTTAAAGAAATAAATGGGATAAAATGTGAACCTTTTGAAGATGTTCAAATTGATGTAACTGATGAAAATGTTGGAACAATTATCGAGGCATTAGGGCTTCGTGGTGGTGTTATGGAAAGCATGAGCAATCATAATAACCAAGTAAAACTTCATTATACAGTTCCATCACGTGGACTTATTGGCTTTACAACTGAATTTATGACTTTAACTAAAGGTTATGGAATTTTAAATCATACATTTAAAGAATACTCACCAATGATTGGAAATGAAATTGGAAGTAGAAAAAATGGTGTTTTAGTTTCAATGGAAAACGGAAAAACTACAGCATATGCTCTAGGACAACTAGAAGAACGTGGTATTATGTTTGTTGAACCTGGTGTTGAAGTGTATGAGGGAATGATTGTTGGTGAAAATAATCATGATAATGATTTAGCAGTAAATGTAGTTAAAGGTAAAAACTTAACTAATACAAGAACGTCTAGTAAAGATCATACTGTTGTTTTAAAAAGACCTCGTTCAATGTCTTTAGAGGTTTGCTTAGATTATATAAATGAAGATGAATTAGTTGAAGTAACACCTTTAAATTATCGTTTAAGAAAAAAAGTACTTAATACAGAATTAAGAAAAAAACAAGATGCAAAAAAATAGAACGTAAGTTCTATTTTTCTAATAACTTGGAAATTTCAACATTTAAAACTTCAGCAATAATTTCTAAGGTATCAATTGAAATTGTTTGATAAGTAATAGATTCTAATTTAGCAATTAAATTTTCACTTACTAAAGCTTTTTCAGCTAACTCCCGTTGCGTTATATTATTTAATTTTCGATAGTGTTTTATATTATTACCAATGGTATTATAAATATTTGTTTTTTTTATTCGTTCGCTAATAGCCATTTTTATCACCTATATCTATTTTCTCACATAAAAGTTAAATTCATTATGGACTAATAGTCCATAATGTTATATAATTAATTTGGTGGTAGTATGTATAATATGGAAAAATTAAAGAAGATTAGAAAAGAAAATAAATTAACTGTTTATGATATGGCTAAAAAATTGGGAATTACAGCATCTTTTTATTCGCAAATTGAAAATAAAAAAAGACGCCTATTTTATGACATGGCAATTAATATTGCTTTTATCTTCAATAAAAAACCAGACGATTTATTTTATGATAAATAATTTTTTTGATTCTTTAGAAAAACATTCTTGTTTAATTTAGTGTGATATGCTATAATTTTTTTAGAAAAGAGTGTTGAAATGAAGAAAATTTTTTTGAGCTTAGTTTTGCTTTTTATTCCGGGTACAGTTCTAGCTGCTGATTTAAAACTAGATAAATTGACGATTGAAGGACAAGATATAGTTTTAAAAGAAAATATTTATAATTATGATGTGACAATTGGAAATGATTGTAGTAAAGCAAGCATTATATTTCCAAAAAACGAAAAAATTAGCTATGAAATAATTGGTAATGATAATTTGAAAATTGGTCGCAATGAAGTAATAATTGCTTTAGCTAGTCAAGATAAAATTCAGGAGTATAAATTAAATCTTTTGAAATTATCTGATAATGTAGTTGAATTGTCAAATAATAATAAATTGAAAAATTTGTCTATAAGAGGATATGCTATTGGATTTTCAGCCGATAAGCAGTCTTATAATCTTACAATTAAATCAGAGGCAAGCTTAAATATTAGTTATGAAACAGAAAGCAAACAAGCAAGTGTTTATGTAGATGGTAATGAAAATTTAATTAATGGCAGTGTTATTAAAATAAAAGTAGTTGCTCAATCGGGCGATATTAGAGAATATCAATTAAAAATTAATGCAACAGAAGTTCGCGAAAAGGAAGAAATAATTAATAATAATCAATTTGATGTAAAATTAGCTTTTTATATAGGGGCTGCTATTTTGATATCATTATTTGTAATAATTATTAATGTAAATGGTAATAAAAAGAGTAAAATTGTTAAAAAATAGAATATTATTTTATAAAAAACAGTATCATGATTCGATACTGTTTTTTATAAGTATTGTAATTAAATCTTTATAGGTAATAAAATCGCTGATTAACAATTTAGGATACATACTAATTGTAGTAAAACCTGGCATCGTATTTATTTCATTTAAATATAGGTTATTATTTTTTTCATCATATAAAAAGTCCACTCTTGACAAATTTTTACAGTTAAGATTTGTAAATACCTTTTTAGAAATTTTTTGAATTTCTTTTTTTATTTTATTTGGTATTTGAGCAGGTATTATTAATTTTGATTCTTTGATATATTTGGCATCATAATCATAAAAATCATTGTTAGAAATAATTTCACCGATTGAAGATACAATTACTTTTTTATCTTCTAATATAGCACATTCTAATTCCCGACATTTAATAAATTCTTCAATGATTATTTTATTATCATATAAGCTAGCTTTTTTTATAGCATTTCTAAGTTCTAAATGATTATTTGCTTTATTAATTCCAATTGAAGATCCACCATTAGCGGGTTTAATAATCATTGGAAATTTTAGTTCTTTTAATATTTTAAAATAATTATATTTACTGTAGTCAATAATTATAAAAGGTATTTGTTTAATATTTAGGGAATCAAAGATTAATTTAGAAAAACCTTTATCCATTCCTATAGCACTACTAGTTGTTTTACATCCAACAAAAGGGATAGAAAATAATTCAAGCATTCCTTGTAATTTGCCATCTTCTCCAAATTTTCCGTGAATAACGGGGAATACTACATCAAATTGTTTTAAATATTCAATAATGTTTTTGATTTCTAAATTATCTTTAATCCAACTATTATTATCGATGTTAATTAAGTCATCAAATATATACCATTTGTTATCTGTATTAACATAAACACAAGTAAGCTCAAATAAATTTTCATCAATGTTTTGAATAATAGATTTAGCTGACTTTCTTGAAATTTCATTTTCACTGGAGTTTCCTCCAAAAATAAGCAAAACTTTCATATACACCTCAAAATAGTATATGAAATTAGAATATTAGTGTTAAAAAGTAAATAAAATGCAAAAACCTGCATATAATATTAAAAAGCACTTGCTTTATTAATTAAAGTGTGTTAAATTATTGTTGGTTTAAAAAATTATTTCGTCACTTTCCTTTAAAGTCCTAAATAACTATTAAATCAAATCGGAAAAGGAGGTTACGAAATGTCAGAATTAAAAGATAAAACTATTATTTGCAAAGATTGTGGTCAAGAATTTATTTTTTCAGTAAGAGATCAAGAATTTTATGCTGAAAAAGGATTCCAAAATGAACCACAAAGATGTAAAGATTGTCGTGCAGCAAAGAAAGCACAAAGAAATAGTGGATCAAGAAATGAAAATAGATAGTCCTAACGGACTTTTTTCATGCCTAAAAATTATTTTAATACTTAAATTTCAGATTGTTTGTTTGTTCATATTTACATAATTTGTAGTATATGATATTATTATGATGTTAAAAGTTGGTGATTTTATGAAAAATGATGAATTATCTAATAACAAGTTTGTTGTTTTATCAATAACGTTGGTTACATTAGTGGCTTTTTGTGCCTTTCTAATTGGTTATGGAATTAATCAAGGAGAATGCCCTAAATGTAATGATAAAACAGTTATAAAAGTATTTACAACAACTAATAATGTAGAAAATACAGTTGACTATAATATGATGACAAGTATTATTAGAAAAGATTTAGTTGGAAAATATGTTAATGAATTAGATTCAAAAGTTTATTTTGAAATAAATAGAGATGGAACTTTTAAATTCGTAAAAAACAATTGTAATGAATATAAAACATTTACTAATGAAGATTATGTCTTGCTACTATATTACTCACAAAAAGAGGTAATTCCTGAAGTAGAAGCTGATGATGATATAAAATCAGATAAAGAAAAAAAACAAATTATTTATAATACTAGCTTAACTATGATTCCTAAAAAACAAATTAAGGAAGAAATAGTTGTTGATAGTATCATAACTTTTGTTGATGAAGAACCAACAAGTGATGGCATAAGTGTATCGTTTATTGGCCCTACAACTTGTAGCAAAAATAATCGTTATATAAAAAAGTAATCGAGGTGTATTATGGAAGATAAGGGTATGATTAATAAAAAGATAATCATAATATGTATTAGCATTGTAATTATTGGCTTTATTGCAATAATAGCTTATTTTTTGTTAAAAGAAAAAGATAAAAAAGAGATAATTGACAATGAGCCTAGTATTGATGAACCAACATTAAGTGATACTACTAATATATATGGTAAGTTTATAAATGAAAAAGACACCAACTCATATTTGATAATTAATAAAGATGGGACATTTTCTTTTATAATGAATATTTGTGAAGGATATTTAGATTATAATAATAATAATTATAAAATGGAAAAGTTTGTCAATAAGAAACCAGATAGTGAGATTTATGAAACAAAATTAATTATTACTTCTAAAAAAAGTAATGAAATTGTAAAATTAGAATTTAAGAGTTCATTAAGCAGTGCAACAGGAACAGTTGTTGAATGGATTGGACCATACTCATGTAGTGAATCTTATAATTATAAAAGGCAATAAAAACTTTAGATATTTATTCTAAAGTTTTTTTTCTAAATAATAATTTCTTAGTTCTTTAAATCGTTGATAATGAATTATTTCTCGTTGTCTTAAAAAAGCAAGTGGACCTAAAAGATCAGAATCATTTGTTAAATCCATTAAATGTTCATAAGTAGCCCTTGCTCGTTGTTCTGATGCCATATTACTTTCTAAATCAGCAATATAATCTCCAGTAGTAGCAATGTAAGCTGCAGTGAATGGAATTCCTCCAGAACTTACTGGCAAAACAGCATGATTGCTTTGAGCAAAATGAGAACCAAGTCCGGCTTCTTCTAAATCTTTAATAGACGAACCATCCATTAACTGATAAGCCATAGTTGCAATCATTTCGCAGTGTGCAAGTTCTTCTGTTCCAATATCCGTTAAAAGAGCTCGACCTTTTTCATCTGGCATTGTGAATCTTTGATTTAAATATTGTAAAGCTGCTCCTAATTCACCATATGGTCCACCATATTGTTCTAACAAATATTTAGCCATTTTTAAGTCTTTATTTCTTATATTAATTGGATATTCTAACTTTTTTTCATATAACCACATATAAACCTCCTACTTATTTTCCCAAGGCCATGGAGCATTGTTCCAAGCCCAAGGAACCTGTTTTAATGACTCACTATTTAAAGATAAGGGACCATACTTGCTTTCATATTGCTTTGTAATATCATCTTTTTCAATTCTATATTTGTTATATAAATCAATCATACATTTATCGTTAGGATAAATGTCTAAATACAAATTTAAATCTGTTAAAGAAAAACATAGAGCATCAATATAGGTTAACATATCTGCTTGCTCATTAAGAGGAGTTATTTCCAGTGGTTTATCTAATTTATAATCATTATATAAATCAGAAAATAGATTTCCTCTTATAAATCCATTATATGGATCAAATAGTTGCTTTTTAACTTCGGTATTTTGATTATATAAAGGTTGATTGTAAGTATTGTTGGCATAGTTATAGTAATCTTTTTGAGTATTATAATAGTTCATAAGTACCTCCTTTTTATATTATGACTTTTAACTATATATGTTTGGGCTTATAACTAGCCAATGCTATTTTTTGAATATTACTTTTATTTTGTTTAAAAAAAAAGAAAAATTACATAATATAATAGGTGAGATTATGAAAAATAAGGCAATATGGAAAAAAGATTTAAAAGTAGAAAAAGTTAAAAGTAAAATGTTTGATAACATGAAAACTGATGTATTAATAATTGGTGCTGGAATAGCAGGACTATCAACCGCTTTAAATTTAATCAACAGTAACAAAAAGATAGTTGTCATTGAAAAAAGTACTGTAGGAAATGGTGTAACATCTGCATCAACTGGAAAAATAACCGTAATGCAAGGGCTTTGTTATAGTAAAATCGAGCAAATAATTAACTATGAAACAGCTCTAAAATATTATAAATCACAGAAATGTGCAACAAAATTGATTGATAGTATTATTAAAACTTATAATATTGATTGTGATTATAGTATTAGTCCTTCAATTATTTTTACTAATAGTGTAACAAAAATAATTGACTTTGAAAAAGAAGAAAATTTTTACGAAAAAGCTAAAATAAAATATAAAAAAATTGCTAAATTACCCAATAATTATCCCTGTTTATATGGATTGTTAATTGAAAAAATGCATGTTTTTAATCCTTTAAAATATTTGTTAGAACTAAAAAAAATAATTATGGAGAATATTCCTATATATGAAAATACAAGTGCTTTAAACATTAGTAAAAGTTGTGGAAAATATAAAATTAAAACTAATAAAGGCGTTATCTATGCTAAAAAAGTTATAGTAAGTACGCATTATCCTTTTTTTATAACTCCGGGCTTTATACCGTTAAGAACATATATTGAAAAATCTTATATGTTAGCAGCCAAAGTAGAAAAAAATTATAGTTTTAATGCCATAACAGCATCTAGTCCAATATTATCAATGCGATATTTAAAAGATTATATGATTATTGCTGCTAATAGTCATATAACTAAAGATACTGATAATTACCAAGCTAATTTTAATGATTTAAAAACACAATTTATCACAAACTTCAAAGGAAAAATAGAATATATTTGGTCAAATCATGACATAATGACTAATGATAATATGCCTTATATTGGAGAAATTAATACTAACTTATATGTAGCAACTGGATTTAATAAATGGGGAATAACTAATGGAGTATTAGCTGGAAAAATATTAGGAGATATAATACTTAATAAAAAAAATGAATATAAAGATTTATTTGCTTTAAATAGAAAAGGTAGTTTAACAAAAACATTTAATACTTTTAAACATAATTTTGATACAACTAAAACCTATATAAATATGAAATTAGTGAAGAAAAAATTTAATAAAGTTAAAATAATAAAAGAAGACGGAAAAGATATCAGTATATATCGTGATGGTAAAAAAGAATATAAAGTTCATAATAAATGTCCACACATGGGGTGTAAATTAATATTTAATGAAATTGATAAAACATGGGATTGCCCCTGTCATGGTTCTAGGTTTGATATAAATGGTAATTCTATTTTTGGACCCAGTATTTATTCTATTAAAGCATAAACTTCTTGCAATATTTAAAAAAAAGTATATACTATTAACTGGAAATGGATGAAAGTGATTTAAATGAAACAAATATATATTGTAAATCCAATTGCTTTTAATAAAAAAGCAATCGATTATGCTAATATTTTAAATAAAAATGAGGTAATATACACTAAAAGCCCTCTTGATGCTCAAGAAATTTCTAGAGTATATAGTCATAAAGAAGAAATAGAAACTATTAATGTAATTGGTGGAGATGGAACCGTTAATGGTGTACTCAACGGAATGTATGGAACTAATAAAAAATTAGGAATAATTCCTACTGGAATTAATAATAATATCTATAATTCGGTAAAAGATAAAAAAACATCAGATATTGGGGTGTTAAATGGCCATTTATTTCTTAGTAGTGCAGTTATTGGAATGCCTGATGTAGAAATAAACTCTGATACCTATTTAAATAATGTATTAAGATATTTTTTTGAGATTCAATTTTCTAATATGATTGCACTTATCGATAGTAAATGTAAAATAATTGATACATTACTTTTTGCTATATGTAATGGTCCATACATTGACAATGGTGTTAAAATAAACAAACAAGCCCAAATTGATGATGGCCTATTTGAATTATATATAATAAATAATCAAAATAGATTACGTTTTTTAAAAACGTTGCTTAAATTATTTTCTACAAATAATATTGGTAAAAGTAATGGCAAGAAAATTCAAATTTCTAAGTTAGAAGCTGACTTATTGGGAAAGCTAACTTGTTATATAGATGGTGAAAAGAGTGCAATTGCAAATATTAGTTTTAGAATTATAAAAGAAGGTATCAAAATTCATCATGATAAGCAATTATTAAAAACATTAAATCTCATTTCTTGAGATTTTTTTGTCGATTTAAATAAGTTTTAAATTTTAGTATTATTAATACATTTATTATGGGAGGTATTCTATGATAAAAGGGCTAACAGATAAAGAAGTAATTGAAAGTACTAGTAAATATGGAAATAATTCAATTAAGCAAGCAAAAAAAGATAGTTTTATTAAATTACTAATAGAATCATTAGGTGACCCAATCATCAAAATTTTGCTAATTGCTTTAGCTATAAAGGTAATATTTTTGTTTAAAAATTTTGATTGGTATGAAACAATAGGCATTGTTATCGCTATATTTTTAGCTTCATTCATATCTTCTATTTCTGAATATGGAAGTGAAAAAGCTTTTTTAAAATTACAAGAAGAATCCTCTAAAATAAAAGTAAAAGTAAAAAGAAATAATTTAGTAATTCAAACAAGCATTGATGAAATAGTTGTTGGTGATATTGTTATACTTGAAACTGGTGATCGAATTCCTGCTGATGGCAAAATAATTGATGGTAATATTAGAGTCGATGAATCAATGATTAACGGGGAGATGAAAGAAAAGGAAAAAACAGCTAAATTAGCTAGTCAATTGTATCGTGGAACAGTTGTCTATTCTGGTATTGGAACTATGATTGTTGAAAAAGTAGGAATGAATACTTTCTATGGTAAAATAGCCTCAGAAATTCAAGATAAACAACCAGAAAGCCCATTAAAAATAAGGCTTAGGCATTTAGCTAAAATAATAAGTAGAATTGGTTATATTGGAGCTTTTTTAGTGAGTTTTTCTTATCTTTTCTCCGTTATTATAATTGATAATAACTTTAAAATGAATGAAATAATAGTTACTATAACTAATCATCAGTTGATGCTAGGCCATTTACTTTATGCTTTAACTTTAATGGTAACGGTAATTGTTGTTGCTGTACCAGAAGGTTGCAGGCAAGTAAGATGGCAAGATAGAATAAGGGCAGAACGATATGTTTCTTTATCAAGCACTACCAGAGATGGTGGTGTTTTTTCAACAATTTTACCTTTTTATTGTCGAAATATGGAAGATTATAAAAATTAGTGATATAATTAAAACAGATTGAGCAGTATTAAATCTTATTTTAATACTGCTTTTTTGTAGGGAGGTAGAAAAATGAAATCAATTGACTTACACATCCATACTCATAAAACAATTAGCGATGCAGATTTTACATTCGATATTAATGTTTTGGAAGATTATGTTAAAACGGCAAATCTTAATGTTATTGCCATAACCAATCATAACTATTTTAACAAGACGGAATTTGAACAAATAAAAGATAAACTTGATATTGTTGTATTTCCTGGTGTCGAAGTTAATCTCGATGGAGGACATATATTAGTAATATGCCCTATCGAAAAAATAGATGCATTTGCGGATGAATGTGATACTCTAAACGGGCTAATCAATACTGCCGAAGATAATATTGATTATAATGCTTTCATTAATACTTTCCCAAACTATGAGGATTATTTATTAATACCACATTATGATAAAAAGCCAAGAATTAAAAAATCTATTTTAGAGTTGTTGAAAGATGAAATTATTGTTGGAGAAGTCCAAAGTTATAATAAATTTATTCTAACTAAAAAAGATGAAAGTATGTTGATATGAACTGATAAAATGAAAGTAGACACAAAAAAGATGTGATCTACTTTTTTTGATATAATTAATTTGGAGGTAAACTATGAGAAGTAAAGGTGGAACAAATAAATACTGGACAAAAGAAGAAAAGCTTAAAGTCGTAAAAGAAATGCTAGAAAATCAGTATACATATGATGAAATGGCAGAGAAAACAAGAATAGCTAGAGGGATGATTTGGACTTGGAAGGATAAATATTTAAAATATGGTGAAAAAAGCTTAGAAAATCAAAAGAAACCAGGAAACCCATTAGTAAAATATTCAACTAAAAAGAATCTAAATGATTTAGAAAAATTAGAATATGAAAATATGAAATTAAGAATTGAGCTAGAACGATTAAAAAAAGGATACCTAGTGAAAGGAGATGGTCAAAACAAGGAATACATTTCTATAAACAAAAAGAATTCGAAATAGTTCAAATTTTAAGTGATTTTTCTTCTATTCAGTCACTATGTGAATGTATGAATATATCAAGAAGCGGTTATTATAAATGGCTTACAACTAGGGAAATATTAAATCGATACGAGCTAGATAGAATTGCATTATCTAAATACATTAAAGAAATCCATAATAAACATCTTTCATATGGATATCGAAGAATAAATGCCATTATAAGACGAAACCTTGGATGGTATGTTTCAGATAATTTAATCCATAAAATTTGCAAATATGAAAGTATTCGTTCTAAAGCAAGACA
>JAVWDK010000022.1:0-12428 GCA_036642175.1 Bacilli bacterium | reverse complement strand
TAGTATCGCATTACTTCTAATATTTTGTTTGGGTGTTCCATAATAAAATTCATTTCGTTTTTTAAATTCTACAAAATATTCTTCTGCTATTAACATTTCAAATTCACCATTTGAAATAAATCTGTAATCTAATCCATCAATTTCACCATCTCTTGTTGGTCTTGTTGTACAATTAACAGAGCGATAAAAACCTAAATCGAATAATTTGTTTGCAAGAAATGTTTTTCCACTTCCGTTTTTACCTAAAATTATCAACATAGTTTATCACTCCACTTCTAAAATAAATTCTATATTTTCTCTTTTATGTCTTTGAATTATTGTATCAATTTCATTTAATATATCATTTTCAAACATTGAAGCACAATCGTCACAGTCCATTCCACACTTAGATATATTAGTTTTATTAATAGAATTGTCTAAATTTGATACATACCAATCATCAATGTTATCAATTACCCTTTGGACTCGGCATGGAAGAAATTTATCTTTTAATAGATATGGTTTCATAACACACGCATAACACTTTCGGCTATTTCTTTCATCCAACTCGAATCTCGGATAATATAAAGTTGATATATCTTTTACACTTATAAATTTAGTTCTTTGTGCATTACAATACTTTCCCTCCAAAAGTCTTATATTATCTTGTATATCCTGAGATACTTGGGGATTATCTATAATGTTAATTGGCATTAGCTCTTTTGATAATTGAAAAATATTTATATTTAATTGATCAAAAATATTTATTGCCTTTTCATAATAAGCACTTTGTTCTACATCAAGATATGATTTAATTAAAACTACTGAAATATCTTTTTTGTTTGAACAGATTATTTTTAACTTATGAGTAAATTCATCAAATAATGGTGTATTTAAAATATTTGGCATTATGATTTTAAAGAACTCACAGATTGAGCAGAATTTTATCAGCAATTCATCTGCTACATCAATTGTTTTAAAGAGTAAAGTAATTTTTATATTCTTGATCGTAAGATAGTTTAGAAATTCAATCATTTCATTTAGTAAACTATCATTGTACTTTTCACTTATTTCTATTTCAACATTAGACAAATATTTTAAATTTAACTTACGAAGTTTATCTATATAATTATTTTTTTTATCAAAGTCAATAATACTAATTTTTATCATTGTTAAGGGTATCTTTATTTTTTGATCAAGTAATGATTTACAATAATCTAAGATACTTAAAGGATAAAGATATAGTGGCTGAATATCATTAATTGTCATTATAATATCTTCAGATGTTTTATTGACAATCAATAATTTAGTTTTACGATAAAGCATTTCACTTAACACAAATATACTGTTTGATTTGTATTTTAAACACGCTGAAATAGAATTATAACAATGATACTTTACATCAACATATTTACTAATTACAGCCACCCTTAATTTTTTTTCTTAATATTTTAGATTTAGTTCTCAAAAAATGAATTACATCTATCATTTCTCTTGCAAGAGTTTTCTGTTCCGGTGTTGAGGCACTATTTAATAATACTTTTGGAGTTTCCTCAAGATCAATATATTCTAAAACAAAATCTTTTTTCGATTCATTAACATCTAATTTTTGATGATTTAAGTCAAAAAGTATATTTGTTTTAACACAACAGTAATTAATCGTAGACAAGCATTTAACTCCTGTACCATAGTGATTTTTATTATAATATCTATAAATCAAAAATGGTTCATGCATATCATCTATTTCTAAATTAATACCTGTTTTTTCTAATACCTCCATTTTTAACGCTTTTTCTAAGGTTTATTGCTCTTCAATATGACCACCAACGAAATAGTAAGTTCCATCGATTCTGCATAGTAATAGCTGATTAAAATCGTTAATAATGAGAATTTTAACCCTTGTAACCATTTTTTCTATTTCTTCATAAGTTAAAATATCTGGGTTGAAAATCTTTTCCATATATTCCTCCATATTTTTTAGTATTCAAAAAAATCTTTAAAACATTTCCTAAATATTTTTAACTTAATTTTATTTTTCACAAGACAACTTCTTTTTAAACAATGGGATTATAATACTACAAAAATCAAAAAAAATCAACTTTTTAGATTAATAAATTATGTATAATTCTTTGGTTTTTTTAGAATATAGTTGTTACAAAACATTGAAGGAGAGCTTACATCTGAACATTTTATCACAAAACTATAATAATTTATTAACAACTATGATTTTAAATATTTTTACTGATAATTTTAAACAAAAGTTAGATAGTTGCATAGTAATAATAATATATTTAATTATATTAATTTGTTATCTTATTTTGATTGTACTAATGTTAGTGTAACCTTACAAAAAAAGTGCACTTTTTTTGAAAATTCCTGCTTTTTTTAAGTTTTTTCTATTTTTCTTAGTTTTTTTGATAACTAGGGGTCCCCTATATAAAAGAAAAACCCTTTGTTTTCAAAGGATTTTTTGGTGGTCGTTGTTTGGGTGTAATTAGTGTCACCCCCGTTACTGGTATCAATCCGACTACTACCATTAAATTTAAAATTGTTTGAAAAGCTATTTGAAAAGTTATTCCAAAAGCTAAATATTTTGAAAATAAATCAGATGCTTTCTGAGCAATTTTAACTCCCCTAATAATTATTATTAAAAACAACGTTGAAATCAATATAATTCCCAAAAATCCTAATTCTTCACTTATAATTGAAAATATAAAATCAGTTTGTGGTTCCGGTAAATAAAAATGTTTTTGCCTAGAATTACCAAGGCCAAACCCCAATAAACCACCTGGTCCAATCGCATATAAAGATTGAATAATCTGAAAACCACTTCCTAAAGGATCTTTCCACGGATCTAGAAAAGATAATATACGTATCAATCTATAAGGAGCTGCAATTATAAGTATAACAATTCCAAAGATTCCCATTATACCAATTTTAATAAAAAACTTAAAATTAGTCCCACCAACAAATAACAATCCCATAATACTTATAACAATAATAATACCTGTTCCAAAATCTGGTTGTAACATAATTAGACCAAATACTAACAAAGTAACTAACAAAATTGGAAATACTCCTTTTTTAAAATAATTCATATTTTTATTGTTATTTTTTAAATATTTTGCTGTAAAAATTATTAAAATAATTTTCATAAATTCACTAGGTTGAATTCCAAATGGACCAAAGCCAAACCAACTGCGACTCCCATTTCTTACACTACCAATTCCTGGTATCAACACAAGTATTAAAAGAAGAAAAGCAATCACTAATAATCTATTAGCATGTTTTTCAAAAAAATTATAATTAATTTTAGAAATAAAAAACATTAAAAAAATACCAATACTAAAAAATATTCCTTGATTAATAACAAATTTATAAGGATTATTAAATTTATATTCAGCCCATATATAAGATGATGAATATACCATAATTAAACCAAATATAGAAATAAGAATAACAGCACTAAACAATAAATAATCATACTTCCTCATAACCATACTCCAAAACCTAAAGCAAATAATGACCCTAATAAACCAATTACCCAAAAAAGTTTAACAATATCTCTTTCGTTCCATCCTATTTTTTCAAAAGTATGATGAATTGGTGCCATCAAAAATATTCTCTTATGCGTAATTTTATAATAATATCTTTGTATTAAACAAGTTGCAGTTTCTAATACAAACACAATACCAATTACTACTAATAATAATTCATGGCGAGTTAATATAGAAACTGCGCCCATTGTTGCACCAAGAGCTAAAGAACCTGTATCACCCATAAATATTTTTGCCGGATTTGTATTAAAAAGAAGAAAAGCCAAGATGCCACCAACTAATAAAAAAATAAATATCGCAATATCATCATATCCATCTAACCAGCCAGTATTCCATGTTAATATTCCTAAAGATATAAATGCAATTATTGATAATCCTCCTGCTAATCCATCTAAACCATCTGTTATATTTACTGCATTTGAACTAGCTAGTAAAATAAATAAAATAAGAACTCCATACAACCATCCAATATTAATTTTTATATTTAATGAATGTATCCATAGCAAAGGCTCATTACCTGCTTTCATAAATAAATAAAAAAATATTATAGCTAAAAATAATTGCATTAAAAATTTTGCAGTTTCACTTAACCCTTTATTGTTACATCTTTTTATTATTAAATAATCGTCAATAAAGCCAATTATTCCATATCCAATAAAAGTTATAATAACGATTAAAACATTATAGTTAATTGCTACTTTATTAAACAAATATAAACCAAAATAAATAATTATTGTTGAAAACAAAAATATTAAGCCCCCCATAGTTGGAGTTCCTTGTTTTTTTTTATGTGTTTTTTCTAAATAAGGGCTTAATCTTTGATCAACTTTTTTACTTTTTAATATAGGAATTAATATACAAGCTAATATTATTCCAAATATAAAATTTATCATTACTGAAAAAACCGATTTTGTTAATATAATCATAAATCCTCCTAGTATTATGTTATTATAGTTGATTCTTAACCAATTAATAGTCTCACAATATCTCCTTCATAAATTCTCGTCTCACTAATAGGCGATTGATAAATTACTTTCTCACCACTTCCTGTAAATTCAACTTTAAAATTTTTTAATAATTTCATAGCATCTTTTACATTCATTCCCGTAACATTAGGAATCACAATATATTTTTTTTCATAATAGTTATACTCTTTTTCACTAAACCCTTCTCTTTCTTTTATATTTAAAGAAGAAATAGAATCTAGTAAAATATTTCTAGCAATGGGAGCAGCAATAGTTCCACCATATTGGGTTACTCCTTTAGCATTATCAATTGCAATATAAACAATTACTTTGGGATCATCAGCTGGTAAAAATCCTATAAAAGATACTATATAATTTCCAAGCATATATCTTCCATTAGATACTTTTTGAGCAGTTCCAGTTTTACCACCTACTCGATATCTATCTATAAATGCTGGTCTTCCTGTACCATTTGTTACAACACTTTCTAATGCATATCTTACTTTTTGACTTGTATCTTCGCTTATTACTTTGCGAACTAATTGCTTATCATTTTCTTTAATAACAGTATTAGTTTCAGGTTCATTTAAACTTTTTACGATATATGGTTTATATAAATAACCTCCATTAATTGCAGCAGATACTGCTGTTATTTGTTGAATAGGAGTTACACTAACGCCTTGGCCAAAAGCAGTTGTTGCTGTTTCTACTAATCCAATTTTATGAGGATTAAATAATATCCCATTTTCTTCACCATTTAAATCAATACCTGTTTTAGAACCAAATCCAAAACTTTTAATATATTTAAATAAACTTTCTTTGCCTATTTTTAACCCCAAATTAACAAAGCCTGGATTACAAGAATTTTCTACTACTTGCAAATAAGTTTGAAGTCCATGACCACCGTGTTTCCAACAATGTAAATTAGCATTTTCAACTTTAATTGCTCCGGTATCATAATAAGTATCCTTATTTAAATCAACAAGCTTTTCTTCTAATGCGGTTGCTAATGTAATTATTTTGAATGTTGAACCTGGCTCATAAGTTGACCAAACTGGCAAATTACGGTTTATTTCTTCTATTGAATATTTTTTATAATTTGCCGGTGAAAAATTAGGACGAGATGACATAGCAAGTATTTCTCCATTATTTGGATTCATTACTATTCCTAACGCTTGATCAGCATTATATTTTATCATAGCATTATTTAATTCTCTTTCTAAAGAAACCTGTATTTTATGATTAATTGTTAAAGTCATATTTATTCCATCTTGTGGTTGTTCATATACTTCTGATAAATTTAAACGATTACCTTTTGCATCACTAAAATATTTAATCGCTCCATATCTTCCTGTTAAATAATTATCATACATTAATTCTAGTCCACTTAATCCTTGATTATCTATTCCAACAAATCCAATAGTATGAGATAAATAAGTATCATAAGGATAATCTCTTTTAGATTCCTTTACTAAATAAACACCATCTAATCGCAATTTATTTATTTTATCAGCTACTTCATAACTAAGTCTTCTTCCCTCTGGATGAACTCTTTCAATACTCGCTTTTTTACTAACATGATTATACATTACTTCATAAGTTACATTTAAAACTTCAGCTAATTTTTTAGCTACTTCTTCTTTATTTTTTATTTGATTTGGAATTAATACTAATGATGTTGTTGTTAAATTAGTTGCTATTACAACTCCATCACAGTCATATATAATTCCACGATTAGCCTCAATAGGCAAATTTCTACTCCATAAATTATTAACAGAATTTTTAAGCTTATTATATTGAATTACTTGAATATAAAAAACCCTTCCAATAATTAAAATAAACAAACAAATTATTAATAATAAAACTAGTTTAATTCTTATATGAATATTTTTAAAAAACATATTATCACCAATAAAGTATATGAAAAAAAGACAAGTTATTTACCTATGTCTTCCTTTTTATTACATTTTTTATAGTATATAGAATTAGTAAATTGATTTACATAATATATTTACACCATTTACCATTTAATTTTAACTATAAATACTTCATTTAATTAATGTCAATATTGATTTCTAATATTTTACTTTTAAATAATCATTTTCTTTATATTTTCTAAAGCCGTTTTTTCTAATCTTGATATTTGAGCTTGACTTATTCCTAAATCATTTGCAAGTTCCATTTGTGTTTTTCCATAGATATATCTCTCGTTTATAATTTGCCTTTCTTTATCTTTCAAATTATTTAAAGCGTCTTTTAAGGCTATTTTAATTTCAATATTATGTAAATCATCATTCTTATCTTCTAATTGATCAGCTAAATAAATAACATCTCCCCCATCATTATAAATAGGTTCAAACATACTTACTGTATCTTTCATAGCATCAATAGCATTTCCTATTTCAAGTTCTGACAAACCTATTATTTTGGAAATATCTTGCATAGACGGTTCTTTACCATATTGATTGGATAGCTCTTCTTTTAAACGTAAAACTTTATATGCAATATCTTTAACACTTCTTGCAATTCTAATCGAGTTATTATCTCTTAAATATCGCTTTACTTCGCCAATTATCATTGGTACTGCATAAGTACTAAATCTTACTTCGTGAGATAAATCAAAATTATCTATTGCTTTAATTAAACCTATACAACCAATTTGAAATAAATCATCCATATTATCTGTTCGATTATTATATTTTCTAAGAATAGATAAAACTAGTTTTAAATTTCCATTAATTAATTCATCTTTAGCAAGTTTATCACCATTTTGAAGTTGCTTAAATAATTGTGTCATTTCTTCATTATTTAAAACTTTGATATCCGCAGTATTCACGCCACATATTTCCACTTTATGACGTGCCATTAAAAATCTCCTTTCATATCTATCTTGATATAAAAAGAGATTATCTATACATAAAAATGGTATATTAATGTTTTAAATTCTGTGTTGAATAAAGATTTGCAACCATCTGCTCTAATAAATCATCATACAATTGTTTTTTGTTATCATAATCCATTTGGGCTTTACATAGTTCTTTAGGATTTAAAATTGCCTTCCACTGTTCAAAATCACGAAGTGAAGCTTTAATTAGTTTCCGATTCACCATATCAGCTTTCGTTTTACTAAAACAAGCATTAATAAGTTCTATAATCATTTCTTGTGTAACATTAGGAATATTAAAATCTAGAATACTTTTAGTTAATGGCTTTAAGTCATCAATTTTACCACATAATTGTTTTTGAGCAATTTGTTCAATTAACTTTGCAATTTGTAATTTAACTGTTTTAATTTCTTCTGTTCCATTATTATTCATATATCCTCCAATATAATTATCCCACAAATAAAACTTTAAAGCAATTTATTTAATTGTTCTATTATTATTTTCAATTCTTTTTGCTCTTTTAAAAGAGAATTTTTATCATTTAAAACTATATTGCTTGGAGCTTTCTTTATATAATTTTCATTATTTAACAGTACCGTTCTTCTTTCAATTGATTGTTCTAATATTACTTTTTCTTTAACCAATTGGTCTAGCAATTCTTTTTGGTTACTATTTCCATCGTAATATATAAATAATTCTTCATTTAAAAAATTAAGTGTAATTTTATTTAAATCAGGAAATGAACTATTAGTAATTTTTTCTTCATCTAATTTTAGCATTTTACTAATTAAAATTTTATTTTTCAAAATCAAATTATTAACTGTTGATAAGAAATAATCTTTACCAATATTATTTTCTAATTTTAATTTTCTAATAGTTTTAATTAAATCAATTATATTATTTAAATCTTCTTCTTCATAATTACCACTTGCGATAGGATAACTGCTTATCATAATTGATTCATCTTTTAAAGGTAACATTTGATATACTTCTTCAGTTACATATGGCATAAAGGGATGAAGCATTTTAAGAATGTCTATTAAAACATATATTAAAACTGACTTAGTAGCATCATTCATATCTATTTTAGCAAGTTCAATATACCAATCACAAAAATCATCCCAAATAAAATTATATAAATTAGTTCCTACAACATTAAATTCATAACTATCCATGTGTTTTCTAACTGAAATAATTGTTTTATTTAATTTAGATAAAATCCACTGATCACTTAAAGACAAATTATTTAATTTATATTTAATCTTAGAAAAATCATCCAAATTCATTAAAACAAATCGTGAAGCATTCCATAATTTATTAATAAAATTCCAAGTTGATTTTACCTTTTCCTCATCATATCTTAAATCTTGACCTATTGATGATGAAGTAGCCAAAAACCATCTTAATGAATCACATCCATATTCTTCAATAACACCCATAGGATCAACACCGTTGCCTAATGACTTAGACATTTTTCGTCCTTCTTTATCTCTAATTAATCCATGCATTAAGCAATCTTTAAAAGGACGATTATTAGTAAACTGAAGGCCTTGAAATACCATCCTACAAACCCAGAAAAAAATAATATCATATCCTGTTATTAAAACATTAGTCGGATAATATCTTTTAAATAAATCGCTTTCTTCTTTCCAACCCAAGGTCGAAAATGGCCACAAAGCAGAGCTAAACCAAGTATCTAATACATCATTATCTTGTATCCAACCTTCTCCAGGCGATTCAACTTGAACTTTTATTTCATCATTTTTATACCAAACTGGAATTCGATGCCCCCACCACAATTGGCGAGATATGCACCAATCATGACAATCTTCCATCCAATGCGTTAAAATTTTTTCAAATCGTTCAGGAATAAAATTAATTTTGTTGTCAGTTTTTTGATTATCTAAAACCTGTTTAGCTAAAACATCCATTTTAACAAACCATTGCTTTGATAAATAAGGTTCAATCATAGCATCAGTTCTTTCAGAATGTCCAACTGAATGTATTATTGTTTCTGTTTTTATTAGTAAATTTTCTTTTTGTAATTGTTTTAATAATTGTTCACGACATTTAAATCTATCTAATCCATTATAAATTCCAGTATTTTCATTCATAGTGCCATCTGGATTTATCACTTTTATTCTTTCTAAATTATGCCTATTTCCTACTTCAAAATCATTAGGATCATGGGCTGGAGTTATTTTAACAACACCAGTTCCAAATTCTATATCAGCATGAACATCACCAATAATTGGAATTAATTTATTTAAAATAGGTAAAACAACATTCTTTCCAATCAAGTTATTATATCTTTCATCTTTAGGATTAACAGCAACAGCAGTATCACCAAATAAAGTTTCTGGACGCGTTGTTGCTACTTCAAGATATTCATCACTATTTTCTAAATAATATTTTATATGATAAATTGAACCTTCAACTTCCTTATAAATTACTTCTTCGTTGCTTAAGGCAGTCATTGCATCCGGATCCCAGTTAATTATTCGTTCGCCCTTATAAATTAGCCCTTTATTATAAAGATCAATAAAAACATAATTAACTGATTCATTTAATCCTTTGTCTAAGGTAAATCTTTCTTTAGTATAATCAAGGCTTAATCCTAATTTTGCCCATTGTTCATGAATATTACTAGCATATTCTTCTTTCCACAACCAAGCATGTTTTAACCATTCATCGCGATTCATTTCTCGGGGGTTATATCCCATTTCAATTAATTTTTTGTCTACTTTTGCTTGAGTAGCAATACCAGCATGATCCATACCAGGAAGCCATAAAGTGTCATATCCATCCATTCTTTTATAGCGAATTATTATATCTTGTAAAGTAGTATCCCATGCATGACCCAAATGAAGTTTACCAGTTACATTGGGTGGGGGAATAACTATACAAAATGGTTTTTTAGTTAAATCACCACTAGTAAAATAGCCATTATTTTTCCAAATTTCATATTTATCTTTTTCTACTTGTAAATGATTATATTTTTTATCTAACATTTATTTCCTCCATAACGCTATATTTAGAATTGATTATACTTTTCTATTTAAAATTATATAATGTTTTCGCTTATTTTGCAACAATATTTTATAATATTGACTATTTGATTTATTTTTTTAATTCATTTTCATACGCATCTAAATATGATACTAAAGTGCCATCTTTTCTATAACCAATAATAGCATCTAAATTAACATTTTCAGAAGATTTAAAAATATTATGATCAATATTTTTATTTATTTTTCTAAGATGGTTTATTAATTCTTTCATTTCTTTTCTTTTAGAAGATATTTTATCAAATTCAGATTCTTCAGTAAAATGACAAGCACAATTTAAAAATTTTAATTGATTATAGTTTACCCACGAAATTATATTGCTTTCTTTAACAAAATACATCGGTCTTATTAATTCCAATCCCAAAAAATTCGTACTTTTAAGTTTAGGCAACATTGTTTTAAATTCACCACCATATAAAATACTTAGAAGAATTGTTTCAACAACATCATCAAAATGATGACCTAAGGCTATTTTATTACAACCAAGTTCTTTCGCATAATTATATAAATGTCCTCTTCGCATTCTTGCACATAAATAACAAGGACTACCTTCTTTTACACTATCAACAATTTTAAATATCTCAGTATTAAACATTTTAATTGGAACATTTA
This sequence comes from Bacilli bacterium, assembly GCA_036642175.1. GTDB lineage: Bacteria > Bacillota_I > Bacilli_A > RF39 > UBA660 > JALELF01. The sequence goes on along the minus strand of JAVWDK010000022.1, from coordinate 1,362 downwards.
ACTTTTGTGCATTTTTTATTATTAATTCTTTATTTATTTCATTATAACCAGGATTCATAACAATAAATTCTAACTCAAAATTTATTTTACCATGCTTTTTTAATTCTTGAAAACATTTAGCCATTAAAAAGGAATCTTTGCCACCTGAAATACATACGGCAATTTTATCATTATCTTTGATTAATTGATATTCATTTATTGCTTTTACAAATTTGCTCCATATTTCTTTTCGATATTTTTTAATTATACTTCGTTCTATTTCATCATTTTTCATAACTCACCTCGAATATTTACTTATTATAAAAGAAAAACAGAATAAAAGCAAGGAGTGTTTAAAATTTAGTTACTTTATAATATTAAAAAAAAAATGATTTTTTATCAATTTTTCTATTTAATCATTTATCTATATTTTTCAATTTTTTAATTACCTTTTTTTCAATTCTTGATATATAAGACTGACTAATATTAAGCAAACTAGCAACATCTTTTTGAGTCATTTCTTCATTATTAAATAAACCATATCTTAAAACCATTATTTGCTTATCACGATTATTCAACTTTTGTATTTCTTGATATAATAGTTTTTTCTCTATTTCACCTTCTAATTCTTTTGTAACAATATCTGCATCAGTTCCAAGTATATCTTCTAAATGTAACTCGTTACCTTCTGCATCATAACTCAAACTATCTTCAAAACTTATTTCTGTTTTCCTTTTTTTATTTTTTCTTAAAAACATTAATATTTCATTATCAATACAACGTGATGCGTAAGTAGCTAGTTTAATATTTTTATCTAATTTATAAGTATTAATTCCTTTAATAAGTCCAATTGTCCCAATACTTACTAAGTCTTCTAAGTCAATACCTGTATTTTCATATTTTTTAGCTAAAAAAACAACCAATCTTAAATTATGTTCAATTAATTTTTCTTTAGCAAATGTAATTCCTGTCATTGATTTTTCAACATAATAAATTTCTTCTTCTTTAGAAAGTGGTTCTGGTAATTTATCAGCACTTCCAACATAAAAAATAGTTACTTCTTCACTAAATATACTAATAAATAATTTTATTAATTTCTTTATCATCTTATTCCTCCAATAATTTCATATTTAAAATACAGTCAACAGCATCTATCTTAATATTATCAGTAAGACCAGCTAAAACATTTTTTCTTTCACCTACTCCCTCAATTACAATTTTTTCTAATTTTATACATTTCAAAATTCCTTCATTATTTATTGTATTATAAGGAACATAAATATATGCTGATATATTATTTGGAAACAATTTTTTATTAAGCAATATTATTGGTGCCTTATTATAAGGATCATGTAATTTATTACCAGTATCTAAATAAGAATT
>JAVWDK010000021.1:9327-12483 GCA_036642175.1 Bacilli bacterium | reverse complement strand
TTATATCATTTTATAAACTGTTTAGATATAAAAATATGCAACTATTTACGAAAATTGAAATGAAATACTAAATTGTAGATAATTTATTTAAACATCACTTTATTTTTTTATTTCAATCACTTCTATATATTTGGAAAAGATACAAATAAGTATGGCAGTATAAAGAAATAATTTAAAAAAACAGCATCTTAATGGTTATAATTTTTCTTTACAAATTTAATTTATCAATGTATAATTAATTTCAGATAGAAGGTATAAAATTGAAAAATGTTACTAAAATATTGATATTTGTAATGATACTATTATTTAATAATGGATGTACTAAAAAAGGAATAGGATATAGTGAAATTAGTTATGACAAATTAACGAAAATGATTGAAGCTAAAGAAAATTTTATTTTAATGATTAGTTCATCAGTTTGTCCTCATTGCGATCAATTTAAATTAACACTTGAAGAAATAAATAAAAAATATCATATTAACATAAAATATATTGATATATATAAACTAGAAAATGAACCACAAAAAATAGAAAAAATAAAAAAATTATTTCCTTATACTGGAACACCAACAACAATTAACATTATAGACGGTAAAGAACAAAATAACCTTTCAAGAATAGATGGTGCAAGAGATTACATTGATACAAAAGAAAAACTTATTAAATGGGGATATATAAAGGGGTGAAGAAATGGATAATATTGAAATAATTGATTTTGATAAACCAGAAAAATTTAGTGTTATTAAAATGTATGGTGAAGAATTAGTTGGAAAAACATATATAACTAATCCAGCTATTGCACGAGATGATGAAATTAAGAAACTAATGTTAGTTTTACTTACACCTGACAAATCGGCATTATTAACTGGTAAAGCCGGTATTGGTAAAACTGCTATTGTAGAAGGACTTGCTTATTTAATTAAAAAAAACGAGGTACCAGATGCTTTAAAAGGATATAAAATAATTAAAATAAATTCAACTTCTTTACTTGGACACATCACTATTGATAATAATGAAGAAATGGTAATTAGCATTTTAATGCGTGAATTAAAAAATGTTACTAAAACCATTTTATTTATTGATGAAGTGCATACTTTAATTGGTGGTAAAGGTGATGGCCCGATGGACCTTGCTAATATTTTAAAGCCAGCTTTAGATCGTGGTGATATAAAAGCGATTGGAGCGACAACAACACAAGAATATGAAGCTTACATTGTTAGAGACCGAGCATTTTTAAGAAGATTTGAAAGAATTGAAATATTAGAACCTAGCGAAGAAGAAACAGTAGAAATTTTAATGAAAAGTATTCCAAGAATCGAACATAAAACTAGGGCTTATTTTAAATATACTGATTTTGTTACAAGAATGCTTATGACTTCCATTGTATCAGCAACTGGTCCTTTTAAAAGAGTTTATGGTTTAGCAGCAATGTATCCCGATGTTGCCTTCTCTGTTTTATCTCAAGCTTTTTCACAGGCGGTGTATCACAATCGTGATACGGTAACCATATTAGATGTTTACTATGCAATTAAACTTAGTAAAAGAATTTATCCGGATACAATTATAAAAGAATTAAAACTATTTAAAACAAAATTTAAGCAAATATGTGAAGAAGAAAAAATTGAACTTCCTGATGTAACCATTGATGAAATAAAAATAGAAGAAAGTGAGTTTTAGAAAAATATTATGGTAAAAAAAGAAATACCTAGAAAAAATTATTACATTGTTTCCATAATTTTGATTGCAACATTGTTAATAGTAATTACTTTTGTTCACTTTTATAAGGAGTTTATAAAAAATGAAATTTTGATGACGGATACAATTAAAGAAATAAAAGAAGTAGATTTGGAAAACTTTATAATTGAAAATCCAGATATTATAATTTATTTGAGTAATGGTACTTCTAAAAATTTCGAAAAAAAATTTGTTAATTTAATAAAAGAAAATGGTCTTAGTAAAGAAATTTACTATTTTAATAGATATAATAAAAAAGTAAATCAAATATTTAAACCATATCTAAATAATAATGAGTCATTATTAGAAATAGATAACATAATATTGTTTGAAAATGGTAAAATAAAGCATATTTTATATCAAAATAAGTATAATATTAATGAAAATGATGTCAGATATTTTTTAAATAGTAATGAGATAATAAAATGATAAATATAGTTTTATTTGAACCAGAAATTCCACAAAATACAGGAAATATTATGAGAACTTGTGTAGGAACTGATGCACATCTTCACTTAATAAAACCATTAGGATTTTCTTTAGATCAAAAATCAATTAAAAGATGTGGAGTTAATTACATTGAACATTGTAAATATACCGTTTATGAAAATTTTGAAGATTTTTTAAATAGAAACAAAGGAGATTTTTATTTTTTAACTAGATATGGAAAGAAACCACATACGTCATTTGATTATAGTGATACCAATAAAAATATTTATTTGATTTTTGGCAAGGAAAGTACTGGAATACCTAAAAGTATCTTAAAAAACTATTTAGATAGGTGTATGCGTATACCAATGACTAAGTATATTAGAGCCTTGAATTTATCAAACTGTGTTGCAATAATGGTTTATGAAGTTTTAAGACAACAGAATTACAATGATTTATTAAAAACAGAGCCATTTAAGGGAGAAAATTATTTAGAAATGTAATTAAGTGTAAATTCATAACAAATCTAAATAGTTACCTTGAAAAAAATAAAATAAAATGATATCATATATTAGAATAATAAGGAGGAAATTTATGCAATTTATTATGGATAATTACTTTGTGTTTATAATTGGTGGGATTGTAGTCTTAATGACTTTTATTGGCTATATTGCTGAAAAAACTGATTTTGGACATAATAAAATAGAAAAAGTTGATAAAAAGAAAAAAGAGGAAGAAAAAAGGGCATTAGAAGAGTTTAAAAAATCAAAATTAAAATTAAACGATCTTACTTTAAAAAAAGATATTGAAGAGTTTTCTGATAATATTGAATTTGAAAACAAAGAAATTAATGATTTAGATGATAATAAAGATTTAAAAGTAGAGCAAGAAAGTTTAAATAATGTAATCAGTGAGGATTTAAGTGTACCTATAAGTATTTTAAAAGAAGAAAAGAAAAATCAAAATAAAGATAGCTCTGTAGTAGTTGGAGAT
>JAVWDK010000021.1:0-9227 GCA_036642175.1 Bacilli bacterium | reverse complement strand
TTTAAAAGAAGAAAAGAAAAATCAAAATAAAGATAGCTCTGTAGTAGTTGGAGATTTAGATACATTAGTAAATAGTGATAAAGAAATTAATAAAATTGATGCTACTAATGAAGATTTAAGTGTACCCATAAGTACTTTAAAAGAAGAAAAGAAAATTGAAGAATCAGAAGATAATATTTGGAATGAAAGAAAAAATTTAGTAGAAGAAACTAAAAATAATCAAAATGATAAAATTGAATCAGAAGAAGATATTTGGAAATTTTAACTAATATGGAATAGTGATTAAATGTTTGATAATTTTGAAAATATGATTTTAGATATTTTAAAGTTATCTTTTTTTGGGTTTAATTAATAATTTTATTAGTCATGTTTAATAAAAAAATATTCAAAGTTTTTTTGTTGCCAATAGGCTCTATTACATGATATAATTTATTAGTAATAGAGAAGAGGTTTACAAATGACTGTAGATGGAATATTTGAATTATTAAGAAAACTAATTGATGTATTGTTAGTATGGCTTATAATATACTCTGTTTTGAAAAATTTAAGAAAAAATGTAAAAATGGTCTTGCTATTTAAAGGTATCTTTGTAGTATTAGTTTTAAAAATAGTAAGTGACTTTTTAAATCTTGCGACGATTGGCTATTTGCTTGATTACGTGATTATGTATGGGCCACTTGCTTTAATCGTAATTTTTCAGCCAGAAATTAGAAATGTATTAGAACAACTTGGACGTAGCCAATTACTTGGAAGACATAAAACACTTACTGTTGATGAAAGAGAAAAAGTTGTTTATGAAATTGTTCAAGCTGTTGACTATTTAAAAAAGATGAGAATTGGAGCATTGATTGTTATTGAAAGAGATAATAGTTTACTGGAATATATTGAAAAATCAAAAAAAATATATGCAGATATATCAAGTGATTTATTAATATCAATATTTTTCCCGAATAATCCTCTTCATGATGGTGGTGTAATTATTCAAGGCGATAAAATAACTAGTGCAGGAGCAGTTTTTCCAACTAGTGATAATTTAAAAATAAGTAAAAGATTAGGAACAAGACATAGAGCAGCTCTTGGAATATCTGAAGATACTGATTGCTTATCTTTGATTGTTTCAGAGGAAACTGGAAGATTATCAATCGCAGTAAGTGGAAATCTTCATTATAATTTAACCCTTGATGAGTTTAAACTAATGTTATTGGAGGAACTAAGACCAAAAAGAAGCATGTTAGTTGAAGAGGAGGGTACTGATGAAAAAACTGTTTAAAACAATTAGAAATTTCTTTTCTAAGTTTGTAAATATTATAGATAGAATAATAATTTTGCCAGTAACCAAATTGATTTTGAAATTTAGTGGCAACTATGATAAATCAGGAAAAAAATTAGAAAATTGGCTGTCTAAAAAGAATACACTATTATTTATATCATTATTTATATCATTAATTATATTTATAATTGTTGATCAAAAAATAATAGGATTTTCTCAAAGCTCTGCTGAAGTATTAAAAAATCAGTCTGTTGAAGTTAAATATAATGAAGAAGCTTATGTAATTGAAGGTGTTCCGGAAACTGTTGATATTACAATTATTGGAAATGCAACGGAAATATATATAGCTAAACAATCACCAGCTAATGGTGTAAAATTAGATTTAAGTGGGTTAAAACCAGGAAAACACAAAATAACTTTAAACTATAGTCAGACAATAGGCTCAGTTGATTATACTGTTAATCCAGCTGTTGCAAATATAACGATTTATCAAAAAATATCTGAAGCAAGGACTTTAACTACGGATATTTTAAATCAAGAAAAATTAGATAGTAAGCTTACAATTAAAGATGTTAATATAGAAAATGACCAAGTTGTAATTAAAGGTGCTGAATATCAAATAAAAAAAGTTGCGAATGTAAAAGCTTTGATTGATATAAATAATTTTGTTAAACAAGAACCAGGTTTAATGATTTTAAAAGATATTCCATTAAAAGCTTATGATGAAAAAGGAAACGTTGTTGATGTAGAAATATTGCCAGCTAAAATCGATGCACAAATAGAACTTTCTTCATCAAATAAGACGGTTCCAATTAAAGTAATTCCAAAGGGAGAAGTTTCTTTTGGATATGCTATTGCCTCAATAGCTTTAAATGAATCATCAGTAGCTGTATATGGGACAGAAGAAGCGTTAGCTACATTAGAATATCTTCCTGTTGAAATAGATATATCTGGATTAAGTGCTAATCGTCAATATAAAGTTGAACTTGTAAAACCAGTAGGAGTTAAAATGATGAGTATTGGTAATGTTACTATTGATGTTAAATTGTCTGAAGTTACTAATCGTGATATTGCTGATGTACCAATTGAATATTTAAATTTGGATGAAAATATTTATAATTTGCAAGCGGCAACTAAGCAAGATAGAGTAGTTACTGTAAGCCTAAAGGGTGTTAAAAGTGTTATTGAAACGATTACAGCTGAAGATATTAAGGCTTATATTGATCTTAAAAACTATACTGCAGGAAGCTATGAGGTGGATGTTAAGGTTGAAGGAACTGATTTGAAAGTACAATATATAGCTAAAACAAAAAAAGTGAAAATTAATATTACTAAAAAATAAGATTAATACATAACAATTATTACTTTTTAATATAAATGTTTTAAAAAAAGGGCATATTACATGTCCTTTTTCATATGATTTAATGGGTGACTATATGAAAAAAATAATAGTGTTTTTAATATTACTAATACCTTTTAATATAAAAGCGTTTGAATCTGATGGGCAGTGTACAATGCTAATGGAAATGAGTAATAATAGAATACTATTTGCTGAAAATATGCATACTATAAGAAGTGTTGCTTCTATATCAAAAATAATGACGGCTATATTAGCTATTGAAAGTGATAAAATAAATAATCAAATAATAATAGGTGAGGAAATAGAAGGTTCGTATGGATCTGGTATATATATAAAGCAAAATGAAGAATTGAAAATAATAGATTTAGTGTATGGATTAATGTTAAGAAGTGGTAATGATGCCGCTAATGCTATTGCATATCATATAAGTGGTAACAATGATGATTTTGTAAAGTTAATGAATCAAAAAGCTAAAGAAATTGGTATGATTAATACCACGTTTAACAACTCTAGTGGTCTTGACACACCCAAAAGTAATTATTCAACTGCTTATGATATGGCTGTATTGACAAGCTATGCCATGAAAAATGAGTTATATAGAAAAGTGGTATTTACTAAAAAATATTCTTTAAAAACTAATATGAATACTTATATTTGGCACAATAAGAACAAATTATTAAATTCTTACAAATATACAACAGGGGGTAAAACTGGCTTTACAGAAATTGCTAAAAGAACATTAGTAACAACAGCATCTAAAAATGATTTAGATTTAGTTGCTGTTACTTTAAATGATGGAAATGACTTTTTGGATCATAAAAAGTTATATGAAGAAGCATTTAACATTTACACAAACTATAAAATTATTAAAAAGGGAAATATAAATATTATTAATGAAAAGTATTACCCTAATTATGATTTTTATGTTAAAAATTCATTTTCTTATCCCTTAACTAATTTAGAAACTGATAATATAATATTAAAATGTGAAATAGAACAAACAAAAGAAATAAAAAGTAATAATAAAATTGGACAATTAATTATAAAATTAGGCGATTTAGAAATTTATAGAGATGACATATATATAAAAGAAAAAAGTTTAGAAAAAAGCATTTTTGTTAAAATAAGTAATTGGTTAAAAAAAATATGGTAAATAAGATTTGGGGATTTTTTATTATTATAGGAATTTCATTTGCATTTTTAACTAATAATATGTCTACTATAAATGAGGAAATTTTAAAAAGTACAACAATTAGTATTGAACTAATATTAAAAATATTTCCTGTTATGGCTTTATGGTTGGGTATTATGAATATTGCTAAAATATCAGGATTATTAAAAAAATTATCTGATTTATTATCTCCTGTATTATCAAAATTATTTCCAACGATTCCAAAAAATCACGAGTCATTAGGATATATATCATCAAATGTAGTTGTAAATATGCTTGGATTAGGAAATGCAGCAACACCTTTTGGATTAAAAGCAATGAAATCTTTACAGCAACTAAATAAAAAAAAAGATGAGGCAACTGAGGCAATGGTAACATTTCTTGTTTTAAATACTAGTGGATTAACAATTATACCAACTACGGTAATATCGCTTAGAATGATGTATAAAAGTTTAAATCCAACAGAGATAGTGATTCCAACTTTAATTGCGACTATTTGTGCTACTATTGCTGGTTTGACTTTAGATACAATAATTAGAAAGAAAAATAAATATGACTAAATATTTATTACCGATTTTAGTTTTAATAATTATTGGGTATGGTTTATATAAAAAAACAGATATTTATGATACTTTTATAGAAGGAGCTAAAGAATCTTTTGATATGATATTTAAAATGTTTCCTAGTTTATTAGGCATGATATTGGGTGTTAATATATTTATCAAAAGCAATTTTTTAAATTTTTTGTTTCAATTTTTAGGACGATTTATTACTTTAATTGAAATGCCCATAGAGGTTTTTTCTTTAGGAATTATTAGACCGATATCAGGAGGAGCTTCGCTTGCTCTTTTAAATAATTTATTAGAAAATTTTGGTCCAGATAGTTTAACTGGAAGAATTGCTTCAGTTATGCAAGGTTCAACTGACACTACTTTTTATGTATTGACATTATATTTTGGTACAATTGGAATAAAAAAAATCAAACATTCCTTGTGGGTTGGACTATTTGCTGATTTAGTTGGATTAATAGTTAGTATATTTGTTGTAAAGATAATGTTTTAAAAGTATTACTATTTTATTGTAAAATGAAAATAAATAATGTATACTCATTATTAGGTGATTTATATGGAAAGATTACAAAAAGTTATCGCTAATTCAGGATATTGTTCAAGAAGGAAAGCGGAAGAATTAATTTCTAAAGGACAAGTAACTGTAAATGGTAAATTAATTTATGAACAAGGTATAAAAGTAAGTGAAAAAGATGATATTAGAGTAAGTGGAAACGTTATTGTTAATGAAGAAAAAGAATATTTTTTATTATACAAACCAAGAGGCGTAATAACTTCTACTAGTGATGATAAGCAAAGAAAAACTGTTCTTGACTTAATAAATACTAAAAAGAGAATTTATCCAGTTGGTAGACTTGATTACGACACAACTGGTTTATTAATTCTTACTAATGATGGTGATTTTGCTAATCTTATAATGCATCCATCTAGTCAAATTGATAAAGTATATGTAGCTAAAGTAAATGGCATAGTGAGTTATCAAGATGTAAAAAAACTTTCCAATGGTGTTTATATAAATGGTGTTAAGACAAGTAAAGCCAAAGCAAAACTAATTAGATATGATAAAGAAAAGAAAACGACAATAATTGAATTAACGATTCATGAAGGTAAAAATCATCAAGTAAAAAATATGCTAGAATCTTTAGGATATGAAGTTTTAAAGTTAAAAAGAGAAAAAATAGGTTTTTTAGATTTAACTGGTTTAAATATTGGAGAATATCGGAATTTAACATCAAAGGAAATAAAAAAACTTTATAGTGATTTAACAAAAAAGAATATATAATGAAATACTTTTTAAAGATTTTCAAAAGATTGCTGCTGACTAACATAGTAATCTTTTTATATTATTTGTTTTAATGAATATAAAAAAACTAATATTTAGATATAATTATCTATTTATTAGTTTTTATTTAACTGTTTTTGGCAATCTTTAATTATCTTTCTTCTTTTTCTTCAATAATTGCATCGGTTGGACAAGAATCAACTGCATTTTTAATTTCTTCTTCAAATGATTCAAAATCAGCATCTTCTTTTACTTTAGCAGTTCCTTCTTCGTCATCAAATTCAAATATATCATCACATATAGCACAACATGATCCACATCCTATACAAGCATCACTATTAATTTCTATTTTCATAAATATCCTCCAATATGAATTATAGACAAAAATATAATAAAATGCGAGTAAATAGTTTAAAAAAAAAGTAAATCATGGTATTATAATAACAGTATAGGTGGTGGTTATAGTGCTCAGTAGGTTAAATAGATATTATGAAGTTGATGTTATTCCAACAAAAAGAATTGAAAAAAACGAAAAACTTTATAAAAATCTTTATGAAACAGTAGATTATAGTAATATAGCTAGTGTTGCAACGATGGAAAGAACGAATGAAATTGATTTAGCTAAAATAAAACAAATGCTTAAAGACCGTGATAATTATAAAAAAAGACAGGAATGTCAATCTTTTTCTAAAAATGAAAAACGAATTGATAAGCCACAAGAAAAATATATTGCACAAGATAAAAGCTATGATATTAGAGATGTTTTAAGCAAAGCTAAAGAAGAAAGACCAGATGATGAAACAGCACAATTTTTAAGAAACAAACATTATGATTATTTATTAACTTCACAAGTTTATAATAAAAAAAGAGAATTGGAATTAGACGAAAAAGAAGAAAAATTAAAAAGTATTATAAATACGCTTACCAACCTTGATTTAAACAATTTAACTGGTTCAGAACTAAGTCTAGATTTATTAGATGATTTAAAGTCAAATACAGTCTCTAATAACATAGAAAATAGCTCGGTACGCAGATTAATTAATGAAGAAAATGCAAGAAACATTAAAATAGAACAAGAAAAAAATGTTGAGATGGATAAATCGTTTTATACATCAAATATGGGTTTTAATGATAAAGATTTTGACAAATTGGTTCCTTTAAAAAAAGAAAATGAAAAAAGCAGCAAAAAAGATTTAGCAATAAAAATTATTTTATCAATATTGCTTGTTATTATTACTTTAATAACAATTTATGTTGTTTATATTAATATTAAAAGAATATAATTATTAAAAAATAGAAGAATATAAGTAGGTGATTAATGTGGACTTTCGAGATATAAAAGAATTTATAAAAGATACATCTAAATATATTATTATTGCTCTAATGGTATTGGTGATAATGTTATATATAATCAGTTTACAACAAGTAGTGGGACCATCGATGTTTCCGACACTTAATAATAATGATGTTATTTTAATAGATAAAATATCATATCGCTTTAGTAACCCCAAAAGAAATGAAATAATTTCATTTCAATATGCTGAGACAAAGTATTTAATAAAAAGAATAATTGGTCTTCCTGGTGAGCACATTTCTTATAAAGATGGAATATTATATATAGATGGGGATGGATATACAGAAAAAAGTTTATTAAGTGAAAAAACACTTAATTTTGATATAAAAGAACTTGGCTTTGATACTATTCCAAATGATATGTATTTAGTATTAGGTGATAATCGAGGTAATTCACTTGACAGCCGAAGTAAAAAAGTTGGATTAATTAATAAAAAAGACATAATTGGTAAAATATTGATAAAAATTTGGCCATTAAATCAAGCAAAAATTGTAAAGTAGTAAGTAAAAATGAAAATACTACTTTTTTTGACAATAAATTGTAAAATTTGTATAACAATTTTTCGAAAACTGTTGCATTTTCATAAACGTTTTGATATAATCTAGACGTACTTTACGTCTTGGCAATAAATTTATAGCAATTTGTAATTATTTTTAACACTTTAATTTACATTTTGTGGCATTCTGTTAAAAAAGATGCATAAGATACATATATTTAGAAGGGGAGAGAAATTTAATGATAAGTAAAAAGAAAATTTTCGCTATTGTTGTTTTTATTATATTTGGATTATTTATGTTCTCTTTTGCTAATCCAGCTGAAATAGATAATAATCAGCCGGTTATTGGTGAAGTTGAAGTTAATAAAGCCAAATTAAAAGATGCAATAAATCGTGGAACGGTCATTATTAAAAACAGAGGCACTGGTTCTGATTTATTAAAAGAACTAGACAACGCTATTAAAGATGGTCAAATTGTTTTTGATGGTGAAACTACACAAAAAGAAGTAGATGATGCAACTAAAAGAATAGAAGATGCAATTAAAGCTATTGAAGATGACATCATGAATAGAGCTAAAATTACATTAGTTCCAAATACAACTGAGAAAGCAGAATTTGTAAATTTAATCACAACAGTTACAATTGATGATAATAAATTTATAGATAATGTTAAATTAGTTAATGGCACAAATTGTAATGCTAATGGAATAAATTTAGCGTTAGTAAATAATCAAGCAATTATTCGTATAGAAGAAAATGGAGTATACACAAGTTGTTTATTCTTAACAAATGGTACCATTAAAAAAGATACTAAAAACATTTCTAATATTAGTAAGGATATAGAAGCACCAAAGATAACTTTAAATGGTAAAGATGTTTTAAAAGTGGTTTTAGGAAAAACCACATATACTGATGAACTTGCTAAAGTAACTGATAATGTAGACTTAGAAAATCAAATTAAAGGAATGTTAGATGGAAGTATTGATAAAGTTGGAGCATATATGCTTAAGTATAATGCAAAAGATAAAGCTGGTAACATTGCTAAAGAAGTAGTAAGAACAATTAAAGTGTTAGACCCTAAAGCAGATGAAGATAAAGATGGATTTACTAATGAAGAAGAAGTAGATGCTAAAACAGATTTTGATGATAAAAATAGTCATCCAGATACAGTCGCACCTATTATAACTTTAAAAGGTAAAAATCCTTATGTTATTTTAACAACACAAAAATATGTAGAACCAGGTTATGGAATAACTTTAGATCCACATGACACAATTACAAAGATTGATAATGTGATAATAAGTGGAACTATAACTGAAGGTACAGTTGGTAGATATGCATTAAATTATTCAATTACTGATAGTTATGGAAAATCAGCAAATATTAGTAGAACTATTGTTATTTTAACACCAAATGGTGATGAAGATAAGGATGGTTATACAAATAAAGAAGAATTGGATGATTCAAAAAATCCTTTAGATAATAAAGATTATCCAAGTTATGATAAAAGACCAACTATTAATTTAGATGAAAAAAATATTTATAATATGATTGTTTATGATGAATTACCAACATTTAGTGCTACAGCAACAGATGTTGCTGATGGTAAAGTAAATGTTATAATTACACATAATATTGATAAAAATCAAAATGGAATTTATAAAGTTATTTTTAAAGCTATTGATTGCTTAGAAAATGAAAGAATTATTGAAAAAGAATTTAAAG
>JAVWDK010000020.1:4714-12659 GCA_036642175.1 Bacilli bacterium | reverse complement strand
CCAACTGTAACAAGAAATTATATACAGAACACATTTATACAATTAGTCGTTAATTCACTATGGACTTTATTCTTTTTTGGATTTAGGTTTTATGTATTAAGCTTTATTTGGATTTTACTGTTAATTTGTCTAGTAATAATAATGATTTTAAAATTTTATAAGATTAATAAATTAGCTGGTTTATTAAATATACCATATTTGTTTTGGCTAATATTTGCTTCTTATTTAAGTTTTTCTATTATAATTTTAAATTAATTACAAACTATTATTGAATGATTTAAAGATAAAAAATTTATTTATAAATAATAATATCAATTAGTGTATCTGATTGTATCATTTGATATACTAAATATAACTCCTGCCATAATCATGTAACTAATAAGACTAGAACCACCATAGCTTATAAAAGGTAGCGTAATACCAGTTATAGGCATTAGTCCAAATGTCATACCGATATTTTGAAATTGCTGATAGATAAGCATACCAATAATACCTGCTATAATATATTTGTTTATCATAGAATTACTTTTTAAAACCATCTTTATTAAGCAAACATCAAATAAAACAATTAAAGACAAAAGAATTATCACACCGATAAATCCAAAATTACTAGCAAAAACCGCAAAAATAAAATCAGTTTGTGGTTCAGGAAAATAGATGGGAGTATTATTAATCCCAAATCCTAAAATTCCTCCAGATCCTATGGCTGTTAAACCATTCTCTAATTGATATCCTGATTTCTGTGACCAATCTAATAAACGATCAACTCTTAAAAAGAAATCTGTTCCCAATATTTTTATAAATAATTCAGTATTAATAAAATACAAAGTTAAAATAAAACCAATAATAATTCCTAAACTGCCAAACAATAAACCAAACCAACGATATCTTATTCCTGATATAAAAAGCATTACAATTGTAATTACTAAATAAATAATAACTACACCTGTATCTGGTTGTAAAAAAGTTAAAAAACTAGGAATTAAGACAATTAATCCAACCTTGAATAATAATTGAAATTCTTCTTTAATTGTTGGATTATTATATTTTTCATTAAATTCATTAATGGTTCTACTTAACGCAAAAATCAAAATAATTTTCATAAACTCACTAGGCTGAATATTACCAATTCCAAAAGGTAATGAAAACCAACATTTTGCATCATTTATAGGTGTAGCAAACATTAATAAAAATAGTAAACTAACAACACCAATAATATATAAAATCCAAATATTATTATAAATAAATTTATTACCAATAAACATTATAAAATAAGCAAAAATAAAACCAATAATATACCATAATATCTGTTTAAATACTAAATTATTCATATAACTTGGTAACAAATTCTGTGCACTATAAATAGTAATAATACTTATAAGTGCAAACATTATCAAAGGAATTAAAATCAAATAATCAACACGATATTTGCTTATTTTTTTCATAGTAATCACCATAATTATTTTATACTAATAATAATATTTATACAACCATTTATATAAAAGACCAATAAAGTAGAATGAATTTCTTCGCAACATTTTTTTTAGTAAATAAAACACTATAATTATATAATAAAAACAAGTAAGTATTCCTTACTTTTTTCTAGTGTCTTGACTGAACTGTAACTTTTGCGTTTTTTTGTGTGATATAAAAAGAAAAAAAGTTTTTAATATATATCTATTTTTCCTATTTGTTATAATTAAAATATATAAATTTAGTTAGTAATAAACAATTACTATAACTTATCCTTTAACATTTGCTCAAAAGCAAGCAATCCATATTCTTTATTATAGTAATTAGGAAGTTCAGATAAATGAGCTAAAGCAATTTTTACTATCTTTTCCAAATTATTATTAGTAATATTAGTAATAGGATTAACATAACCATGTTCAAACTCAATACTAACACCAGTTAAAAAATCATCAATAGAAAACTTATCAAAATTAAAACCTAAGTCATGAGCAATTAAAATAGCTTTTTCTTTATCAAACATAACATCACCTAATTAATTATACTAAATAAGACCAAAAAGGTGCTATAATATAAACATAAATAATTAAAAATAGAAAAGGAAACATATAATGGAAAAAATAATACTAGTCGATGGAAACAATCTTTTATTTAGAAGTTACTATGCTACAGCTTATAATGGCAATTTTATGAAAAACAGTAAAGACTTTCCAACTAACGCCTTATTTGGATTTACTAATATGATGAATAAAATAATATTAGAAGAAAAACCAACTCATATTATTGTTGCCTTTGATAAAGGAAAAACCTTTAGGCACGAATTATATAAAGAATATAAAGGTGAAAGAATTGAAACACCACAAGAACTTAAAATACAATTTCCAATCGCAAAGCAATTACTTGAAGCAATGGGAATAAAATGGTACGAAATAGATAACTATGAAGCAGATGATATTATTGGAACATTTGCAAAATACTGCGATTTAGAACCAAATTTTATCGGAACAATTATTAGTAGTGATAAAGATTTATTACAGTTAATTTCAAAAGATATTGATATCAAATTATTAAAACAAAAAGATTATATAAGATATAATGAAACATCTTTTATCGAAGAATATAAAATAAATCCAATTAATATAGTTGACTTAAAAGCTTTAATGGGTGATTCATCTGACAACATTCCAGGAGTTAAAGGAGTTGGAGAAAAAACTGCTTTAAAACTTTTACAAGAATATAAAACTCTTGACAATATATATAATAACATTGACAAAATAAGTGGTAAATTAAAAGAAAAATTAACAACATATAAAAACGATGCTTATTTTAGTTATACTTTAGCTACTATCGTCAAAGATGTACCAATGACGATAAATATTAAAGACATTATTTATAAGGGAATTAATTCTAAAAAATTAACTTCTCTTTATGAAGAACTAGAATTTTATTCATTTATAAAAAAAGATCAGGAAATAATTCATAAAGACAACGATTTTACAATAATAACCAATATTAATGAAATTGATATTAAAGATGATTGTGCAATTTATTTAGAAATATTAGGTAGTAATTATCATACTTCTAAAATAATTGGAATGGGTGTTTATAATGACAAAGTTAGTTATTATATACCTTTTGAAATATTAAAACAAAAACCTTCTTTTTTAACTGATAATATTAAATATACTTATGATATTAAAAAAAATTTTGTTAGTTTAAAGAAAAATAACATTGAAGTAGCTAACGTGGTTTTTGATACAATGATTGCCGCTTATTTATTAGAATATAATATTAAAGATGATATAGCCTATTTAGCTAACAACTATAACTATGATATTCCTTTTTATGAAACAATTTATACTAAGAAGAATATTGAACCAGATTTATCAATAGTTGCTTATAATACTGTTTTAAAAGCTAAATTTATTTTTGAAAGTTATCATATTTTTAAAGAAGAACTAGAAAAAAATAACTTAAATAACTTATTTTATAATATAGAAATGCCCTTAGCAATAGTATTAGGTAAAATGGAATATAATGGAATTAATGTTAAAAGAGAAACTTTATTAGAAATGGGAGAAGAAATCAAAATAAAAATAGACTTGGTTAGTAAAGTAATTTATAATGAAGCGGGAGCAGAATTTAATATATCTAGTCCTAAGCAATTAGGGGAAATATTATTTGATAAATTAAAATTAAATGGTAATAAAAAAAGTTCAACTAATATTGATGTTTTAAATAAGTTAAAAGACCAACATCCAATTATTGAACATATTATGGAATATCGAACTCTTACTAAATTATATTCAACATATATTGAAGGATTAAGTAATTCTATTTCAGAAGATAAAAAAATTCATACAATTTATACTCAAACATTAACAAGAACAGGACGTCTTTCTTCAATCGAACCTAATTTACAAAATATTCCTGCAAAAAGTGACTATGGTAAATCAATTAGAAAAGCATTTATTCCTAGTTCAAATTCAATAATTTTAAGTGGAGATTATTCCCAAATTGAGCTTAGAATTTTAGCTCATATGGCTAATGTTAAACCATTAATTGAATCTTTTAATAGTAATATTGATATTCACACAAAAACAGCTAGTGATATATTTAAAGTTGATATAGATTTAGTTACTAGTAATCAAAGAAGAATGGCAAAAGCCGTTAATTTTGGTATTATTTATGGAATAAGTCAATATGGACTTGCTACTAATACGGGATTATCAAATAAAGAAGCAAAAGAATTTATTGACAATTATTTAACTATATATCCAGGAATAAAAGAATATATGGAAGAAACAATTAAAGATGCGTATAAGGATAATATTATTAAAACAATGTATGGAAGAATTAGAAAAATAAATGAACTTAATAGTACTAACTATATGATAAGACAACAAGGTGAAAGAATAGCTTTAAATACACCCATTCAAGGAACAGCTGCTGATATAATAAAAAAAGCAATGGTTGAAGTTGATAAAATGCTCACGGAAAAAAGTTTAAAAACAAAAATGCTTCTTCAAGTTCATGATGAATTAGTATTTGATGTTCCTAAAGAAGAATTAAATATTATCATTAAAGAAGTTACTAATATAATGGAAAATGTCTGTAAATTACAAGTGCCATTAAAAATAGAATTAAGTTATGGTGACAATTGGTATCAGGCAAAATAGAGGTGAATTATGGAATTAAAGTATAAAAGAGTTTTAATTAAATTAAGTGGTGAAGCATTATCAAAAGAAAATGAGCAAGGAATTAATTTTGAATCTGTCAAAAAAATTTGTAAGGCTGTTAAAGAGTGCCATGAAAGTGGTTGTAAAATCGCGATTGTAATTGGTGGAGGTAACTTTTGGCGTGGTAAATTAAACCCTCAAATGGACCGAATTACTGCAGATCACATTGGTATGCTAGCAACAACAATGAATTCACTTGCTCTTCATGACACTTTTACACAATTAGGAATTGAATCAATAGTTCAAACTGGAATTGAAATGTCACAAATAGCGGAATTTTATATTCGCAATCGAGCAGTAAAACATTTAGAAAAGAATCGAATTGTTATTTTTGGATGTGGAACGGGAAATCCTTTCTTTTCTACAGATACAGCAGCAGCATTAAGAGCAGCAGAAATAAATGCTGACATAATTATAAAAGCAACTAAAGTAGATGGAATTTATAACAAAGATCCTAAAAAAAATATAGACGCTATTAAATATGACAAAATAACTTATTTAGATGTCCTTAATCAAAAATTAGAAGTTATGGATTCAACAGCTATTTCATTATGTATGGATAATAATATTCCAATTATTGTTTTAAATTTATATGAGGAAAAAAGCATTTTAAAAGCAATTCAAGGAAAAAAAATTGGAACAATGGTAAAAAAATACTAAATCAGTATTTTTTTTCTTAAAAAGATAATATTAATACAGAAAGGATTGACAAAAATGAATGAAAACACAGAATTGTTAGAATGTATTTATAAAAGTGCAGAAATGGGAGTTAATACTTTAACTGATTTAATTAAAGAATTAAATAATAAAGATAATAAAATTAAATATGTAATTGAAGACGAATTAAAAGAGTATGAAAAATATTTAAAAGAAAGTGAAAAATTTTTAAAGAAAAATAATACTTATCCAAAAAACAATAATGCTTTAGTTAAAATTATGGCTAAAATGGGAATAAAAAAAGAAGTTATTTTAGATAATTCTGATGCAGCTATTACAAAAATGTTAATTCAAGGACTTACAATGGGAGTGGTAGAAATAAGGGCTAAAATAGATAATTATAAAGAAATAGTTGATCATAAATATCTCTCTTTGGCTAAAGATTTTCTTAAATTTCAAGAAAAAGCAATTGATAATTTGAAATTATATTTATAGAAATATCTTTTTTTTATAAAAACAAGTATATATAATAAAACTTTCTTTAAAATAAAGGAAACTGCTAATTATTTTGGAATGATATTAGTAGGAGGAAAAAAAATGAAGAAAAAAATTTTATATTTACTTGTTTTATTTATAATAACAAGTATTAGTTACACTTTCAAAATAAAGGCTTTAAATATTACTAACTTAGAATATATTCCAAGTATGTATTATACTTTACAAATAACTAAGCCTAAATTTTATTATCATTCGGATTATCAACCATATTTAAAAATTGATAATAAGTTACTTTACTGTATTGAACCAGAAATTTTAGTTGGAGTAAATAAAGAATATAATGTTGGTAATATAGAAGATATTGAATTATCAAAAGAAGAAATGAATAAAATAATTTTAATAGGGCATTATGGTTATGATTATCCCAACCATCAAAATTATAAGTATTATTTAGCTAGTCAGGAACTAATTTGGAAAATAACTAGACCTTCAATTGAAGTGCTTTGGTCAACTCAAAAACATGGTGTTAATGATTCTTATATAAGTGTTTTAAAAGAAAAGCAAGAAATAATGAATCTTGTAAATAATCATAATAAAAAGCCAACATTTGATTCATTAACTTTTAATCTTAAGTTAAATGAAGAAATAGTTTTTACAGAAGACATTTTAAGAAATTTTGAATTAATATCAACTAATAAAAATAGTGTTAAATTGGAAGATAATAAACTTACTATTAAAAACACTGGTTATATGGGTGATGATTTAATTAAATTAAAAAATAAATCAATGTATGATAATTTAAAAACTGAATTTTTTACATTACCTACTTATCAGTCTTTATTGTTACCAAGAAATAGAGATGAAATATATGCTACTTTAAAGATAGACAGTATATTTGGTAAAATAACTATTGATAAAGTAGATAGTAAAACACTTCTTAAAATAGGGCAAGGAGAAGCCTCATTAAAAGGAACAAAAATACATATTTATAATGAAAAAAACGAATTAATTACTGAGAAAGTATTTAATGACAAATCAATTGTAATTGATAACTTACCATTAGGAACTTATAAAATAAAAGAAATTGAAAGTGGAAAAGGATATTTAAAAAATGAAACAGTTTTTGAAGTAAAAATAACAAAAGATAACTTATTTCCGACAATTACCTTAAAAAATGATGTTATTAAAAGTAATGTTAAAATAGTAAAATTATATGGTTTAAAATTATTACCAGAAAAAGGAGCAATTTTTGAAATTACTGATAAGTTTAATAAAGTAATTGAAATAAAAACAAATAAGGTAGGGGAAGCTACAATTGATTTGACTTATGGAACATATTTAGTTCATCAAAAAAAAGGAATTAAAAATCACAAATTAAGTGATGATTTCATAATTAAAATTGATGAAAATAGTTTAAATAGTCTTGAATATGAAATTATAAATAAAGAGATTAAAGCGGATATTATAATTAATAAGATTGATAGTGAAACTAAAAAATTAATTATAGAAAAAACAAAATTCAATTTATTTAATAAAACTACTAATGAGTTAATTGATACTTATGAAACAGTTAACGGAATTTTAAAAATCAGTACATTAAGTGCTGGACAATATTTTTTAGAGGAAATAGAAAGTTCTAAAGGATATATTAAATCAAATAGAAAATTAGCATTTGCTATTGATGATAAAGTTGAATTTTTAACTGATAATTTTGGAAACAATTATTTAGAATTCAATTTTGAAAATAGTAAGCAAACAGAATCAATTAAAATAACAAAATTAGGAGTATCTAAAGAAAAAGAAGTTTTATTAAGCAATATTATATTTGAAATATATGCTAAAGATGATGTTATTATTAATGATGTTATTTATTATAAAAAGGATGAATTGGTTGAAACTTTAGTAACAATTAGGGGACACGTAAAAACAAAACCATTATTATTAGGTGAGTATTATATAAAGGAAATTAAGACTCATAAAGATTATATATTAGATAATAAGATGTATGATGTAAATTTGAATATAAATAATAAAATTACAATTAAAAATCAAAAAATTGAAAAAGAAAAAGAAGAGCCAAT
>JAVWDK010000020.1:0-4614 GCA_036642175.1 Bacilli bacterium | reverse complement strand
ATTAAAAAAGAAGAACCAGTTAAAAAAGAAGAACCAATTAAAAAAGAAAATCAATTAGTTATTGAAAAAACAAACACAAAATATCAAGAAATATTTGTGCCAAATACAGGCTTAAAAGAAGTTAAAGAAATAAAATTGAATGAGATTATGGCTTCATTTATATTGGGATTTGGCTATCTTATAATAAAATATGCTAAAAAATAGTATTACTATTATACTATTAATAATTGTATTATTTATGTGTAATTTAGAAAATATAAGTGATCATAAAATTGAAAAACAAGTATTAAAAAACATCATACCAATAAAAAAACAAAGTACTTATATTGGATTATTAGAAATACCTAAAATAGCATTAAAAAAAGAAATAATTGATATTAATTCAAAAGATAATCATGTTGATAAAAATATTCAAACAATCAGTCTTGAGGCAAATAACTATATATTAGCCGCACATAATGGTAACACTGCAAATTCATATTTTAAAAATTTAGACAAATTAAGAATCAATGATTATATATATTTATATTATAATAATAAAAAATATACATATCTTTTATATGACATTTATGAAGTGAAAAAACTAGGCTTTATTAAGCTTAAAATAGTAAATCAATCAATCATAACCTTAATAACATGTAAAAAAAATAACAATTATTTACAAGTAATATATGTTGGTATTTTGCAAAAAGAAGAAATTAATTAGTAATAATATATTGCATTATAAAAAAACGTGTTATAATAAATTTGTAATATAGAAAGTGAGTATGATTTATGAAATGTAAAAGATGTGGTTCATTATTAAATATTGAAAATCAATTATGTAAAGGATGTGGAAAATCATTAGCTGATTTACGAGCAAACAATGAAATAATATTTGATGATGATATTAATACACAATCAATTTCACCAATTGTAAATTTAGAGCCATCTACTACTAGTGCAGAAGCACCTACAGAAGTAGAAAATATTGATATTTTTGGTGATGCTGTATTAAACAATTTTACGGAACAAGAAAATTCCCTTAAAGAAGTATCAAATGATCTAAATTCATCAGTTATTTTAGAAGAAAAAGATGATTTTTCTGATTTGATAGAAGATAATGTAGTAGAAGTACCTGTTGAAACAATTAATAGTGTGCCATTAATAAATCAACCAGAAACAGTAAATGTTGAATCAGCAATTATTAAAGCTGAAGAAATTGAAACTATTGATATTAATGATATAATTCCTATAAAAAAGAAAAAATTAAAATTGGCACTTATATTAGCGATAGTTGCTTTTGCCGTAGTAATAGCAGGTGGAATTTTTGTGTATTTGTTTTTTATAGCTAAATAATATAAGCATACTTTTATAAGAACATCATTTCAAATAGTAGAGAATATTTACTATTTTTTTTATCTATGCTATAATTTGTAACAGAAAAGAGGAAATAATATGAATAATAAAGAATTAGCCAACTTAATTTTTCCTGATATAACAAAAACAATTGAAGATTATGAAAAAATATATCCTGCAAGAAATTTAAACGAAGGAGCAGTTGTATCTAGATTTGCTCCATCGCCAACAGGCTTTGTTCATATGGGAAGCTTATTATCAGCACTAATAGCAAGTAAAGTTCCCAAGGAAACTAATGGTATATTTTATCTTAGAATTGAAGATACTGACGGTAAAAGAAGTGTTGAAAATGGCATTCAAGGTATTATTGATGATCTAAAAAACTTTGAAATTAATATTGATGAAGGTGTTGTTAGTGAAACAAAACAAATTGGTAATTATGGACCATATATTCAAAGTGAAAGAAAAGAAATATATCAAACATTTGTCAAATATTTAATTGCTAACGATTTAGCATATCCTTGCTTTTGTACCGAAGAAGAAACAAATGAAATTCGAACTATTCAAGAAGCAGCAAAAGAAAGAATTGGTTATTATGGACATTGGGCTAAATGTCGTAATCTATCTAATGAAGAAAGAAGTAACAGGATAAAAAATGGTGATAAATACATCATAAGATTAAAATCTCCTGGTAATTTTAATAATAAAGTAGTCATTGAAGACTTAGTAAGAGGAAGAATTGAATTTCCAGAAAATGATTTAGACATAGTCCTAATTAAAAGTGATGGATTGCCATTATATCATCTTGCTCACTTAGTAGATGATCATTTGATGCGAACAACGCATATTTTAAGAGGAGAAGAGTGGGTATCTAGTCTACCAGTTCATCTTCAATTATTCAAAATATTTAATTTTAAAACTCCTAAATATGCACACTTAGGTGTAATTATGAAAATAGATGATGATCAAACAAGACGTAAATTATCCAAAAGAAAAGATCCAGAAGCAGCAGTTAGTTATTATCATGAAAAAGGTATTCCAGTTGAAGCTGTAAAAATTTATTTAATGACAATTGCTAACTCAAACTTTGAAGCATGGTATAATGCTAATCCCAATAAAACTATTGATGATTTTACTTTTAGTTTTAAGAAAATGAGTGAAAGTGGTTCTTTATTTGATGTTGACAAACTAATGAACATATCTAAAAATTATATCAGTAAATTAAAAGCTATAGAAGTATATGAAAGAACCATAAAATGGGCTAAATTTTACGATCAACAATTAGAACAATTATTAATTAAATATCAAGATTATTCAATAAAAATATTTAATATTGAAAGAGAACAAAAAAAACCAAGAAAAGATTTTGGAGCTTTCTGTGAAATAAAAAGTGGAATTTGGTATATGTATGATGAATTATTTATTAATGTAGATTACCAATTTCAAACTATTAGTGACATAAATGAAATAAACAAAATAAATCAATTATATCTTTCAAAATATTATAATGAACTTGATGATAAAGAAACTTGGTTTAGTAAAATGCGTTTAGTTGCTTTTGAATTAGGATATGCTAAAGAAATGAGTGATTATAAAGAAAATCCTGATAAATATAAAGGACATATTGGAGATGTTAGTATGGTTATTAGAGTTTCTTTAACCTCTTTATCAGCTACACCTGATTTATATGAAATAATGAAATTACTTGGAAAAGAAAGAATTAATCAAAGATTAAATATAATAAAAGTAAAATGAAGTGTAAACTTAACAGATACACTTTTTTTTCTAGATTAAAATGTGCTATAATAAATAAAAGAAAGTAGAGTGAAGACATGGTAAAAGGAATTAGATTAAATGGTCATAAAGAGTTATCTAAACATAAAGAATTAGAGATTTTTAATAAGCCTAAATATGTATACATTCCTTTAATCAGTGGAAATGATAATGATATAACTGTTCTTGTCAAAAAAGGTGATTATGTATATAAAGGCAGTCACTTGGGGAAAAGAAAAGGTAATTTAAGAATTCCTATTATTTCTAGTGTTAGTGGAACTGTTATAGATTTTATTAATAAACCATATCTAAATGGGGAAGAAATAAAATGCCTTAAAATAGAAAATGATTTTAAGGAAAAATCTTTAGAAACCAAAAATTATAATGAGATTACAAAAAAGATTTTCATCGAACTATTACATGATAATGGAATTGTTGGTTTAGGAGGAGCTGGATTTCCAACGCATGTCAAATATGATACAAAAATCAAAATAAAAACTTTATTAATAAACGCAGTTGAATGTGAACCATATATAACTGCTGACTATGAAATTTTAAAAAAATATCCAGAAGAAATTCTTGAAAGCATTGACATGATATTAGAAATTAATCAAATAGAAGAAGCTATTATTGCCATAAAAAGTACCAATACTGAAGTAATTAAAATATTAAATAATTTCATTGGAACTTATTTAAAAATCAAATTAGTTCAAGTACCTAACGTTTACCCTATGGGTTGGGAAAAATCTTTAATAAAACAAGTTTTAAATATAACTTATGATAAAATTCCAATCGAAAAAAATATTGTTGTAAATAATGTCTCAACAATTTATGCTATTTATGAAGTTTTAAAGTATAATAAACCTTTAACTGAAAGAATTGTTACTTTTACAGGTGAAATGTTTACTGATCCTAAAAATGTGTTAGTAAAAATAGGTACTGAAGCAAGCAATGTTGTTAATCAATTAATTGGTTATCAAGATGATTCAAGTATTAATTTTATTGCTGGTGGTCCAATGATGGGAAATGCTATCCCTTCTGATGAATTAATTATAAGTTCTAATTTAAACTGTATTTTAGTACTAAAAAACAATTCTAAAGATAAATCAATCGAATGTCTTAGATGTGGAAAATGTATTGATGTTTGTCCAGCTAAACTATGCCCTGTGTTAATTAAAGATAATATTGATAACAAAGATAATTTGAAACAATTAGAAGTAAATCGTTGTATTGAATGTGGACTATGTTCTTATATTTGTCCTTCTAAAATACTTGTTCGTGAATACGTTAGAAAAGCAAAAGAAAATATGAGAGGTGAATAAGATGAATAAAGTAGTCACTAAAAAAGGCCCATTTATTAAAGATAATAATAGTACTTTTAAAATAATGAGAAACTTATTTATTGCTTTGCTACCAATTATTTTATTTTCTTTTTATAAAAATGGATATCTTCCTTATAAAAATAAAGATGTTGGAATAAGTGGATTATTTTATCCTTTGGTA
>JAVWDK010000019.1:0-13270 GCA_036642175.1 Bacilli bacterium | reverse complement strand
AAGTAATAATACTAATTATGATGTAACATTTGTAAATGGAACTTATGAAATAACTGCTAAAAAACTTGAAGAAAAAGATTTAGCTTTAGTAACATTTACTGATAAAACATTTAGTTATGATGGTACAGAAAAAACAAATACTGTTGATAAATTACCAGCATGGGCAACTGTAACGTATGATGATAATACACGTACTGATGTAGGAGCTCAACAAGTAATCGCAACAATAAAAGGAAATGCTAATTATACAGGAACTGTTACAAAACAAGCAAAACTAGTAATAGAAAAAGCTTTAGTAACAGTAACTATTGATAATAAAACAAGTATATTTGGAAGTGAAATTGTACCATTAACTTCTAAAATAACAGGAACAGTATATGGAAAAGACAATTTAAACATTGTTTTAACAAAAGCAATTGGATCAAATGTTGGAAAATATGCTATAACAGGAACAAGTAATAATACTAATTATGATGTAACATTTGTAAATGGAACTTATGAAATAACTAAAGTTCCAACAATTGTGCCACCAATATCTGGATTAGTTGCAGTTAAAGGTGATTTAATTTCATCTGTAATTTTACCAAAAGGATTTTCATACATTGATTCATCAATAGTATTGAATAATGCCGGTAATTATACAACAGATGTAATTTATACACCAGAAGATACAGTTAATTATGATGCAGTTAAAGTAACAGTAACCATTTATGTTAAAGATATATTTACTGTAGAATTTAAAGATGGAAACATAGTACTAAATACTGTTTCAGTAATTGAGGGAATGGATGCTGTAGCACCAATGAATCCAATTAAAAATGGTTATACTTTTAATGGTTGGGATATAAGCTTTAAGAATGTAACTAAAAATTTAATTATCAATACTTTGTGGAA
This sequence comes from Bacilli bacterium, assembly GCA_036642175.1. Lineage (GTDB taxonomy): Bacteria > Bacillota_I > Bacilli_A > RF39 > UBA660 > JALELF01. Next base: position 12,376 of record JAVWDK010000019.1, on the reverse strand, counting down.
AATAGAAAATTATTCTATTACATATATTGGTATTGAAGGAACACTTAATGTAGAAAATAATCCATTAAGTTATACTATTAATAGTGCAACATTTACTTTAGATAATCCCGTTAAAAACAATTATACATTTATAGGATGGACTGATGAAAATTCATTAAATCCAACTAAAAATATGACTGTTGTAACTGGTTCATTTGGTAATAAAACATATACAGCTAATTTTGAAGCCAATGTAACAGGGATTGTAGTAAATAGATTACAACCATTAAAATTTGCTGTTGGTTCATCACCAATAATAGAAGATTATATTGAAGTTTATGAATTAAGAGCTAACGGAACTAAAGGAAGAAAATTAAATCGTAATGAATGGTCAGCTAATGTTAATACTAGTTATTTAGTTAAAAACAAACCATTAACAGTTACTAGAATAAGTAATAATGTTACAGATTCTACTTTAACTTATGATGTTTTAACTAATGATGAATATTTACAGTTAACTAAGTTTCAAATAACATTTAATAGTAATAAACAATATACAAAATGTATAAGTTATGCTTGGAAAAAAACATATTCAGAACAATATGATAGAGATTTATATTTATGTAATGGAACTGAAGTAAAAACAGCTAAATATAATTTCTTTGAAATAACGGAACATTATTTACAAAATATAACAAATATTCAAGTCACAGCTTATTACAGTGATGATTTAGGAAATGTTTTTGGAGAATCATTAATTGAAGAAGATTCACATTATTCAACTGGGCAAGTTAATAATATAAAATATGGTCCTAAATACAGAGTACATTTTAAAAATAAAGATGTAATTACTGATGACAGTTTAAAATATGTTGAAATACAATATAGACGTTCAGGAAAAGGAACTTTTAAAATTATATTTGATTATGATATGACATTAAATAAATTTACAGCTAGAATCGAATATCAACTAGTTAATGAAAATTGGGTTCCTTATAATCAGGGATAAAAAAAACGACAAGTAATGTAAATTATTTGTCTTTTTTTATTTAAAACATAGTATTTATGCTATGATATATTTAGAGGTGTATTATGGCTTATATAAAATATAAAGAATTAACAAAATATTTTAATTTTAAAAAAGAAATTGATATTGAATCATTACCTAAATATGTTACTGATTATAAATTAAATGATGAAATAATAATTAGAGCATATAAAACAAGAAAAGATAAGGGAATTTTTACTGATAAAAGAATAATTCTTTTTGATTTAAAATGGTTTGGAACAACTAAAACAATTCACACTATACCTTATCGTTCAATTTCAACCATTGCAGTTTTATATAAAGGAAGTAAATCTTCTTTACTATTTTCAATGGATAGTGGATATCAAATTAGGCTTAATTTTGTAAATATGAGTGCTGAAGATAAAATGCATTTAAGAAAACTATACGCAGAAACAATTAATAAAGCTATGCTCTAATTTTTGTTGTTTATAGTTATGGAATAGAATAACTTATTTCTTATTGAGTTTTATTATTATCCAAGTAATAAAAGGAACTAATCCTAACGTTGATATGGAGATAATAGGTAAATAATTCATTGTAAAATCTTCTTTATCTAAATTATTTTGAAAGATAATTTCTGAAAAAAACAGTGTTAATAAGGGTAATATTAATATTAAGATTTTCAGAATTTTTTTTGGATATTTTTTAAAAGTTGTTTGAAAATATTCTAAAATGAAATATAAGCACATTGTAATAAATATTACTAAGTAAAATATCCAGCGTAGAGAAAAAGTTTTTTCAACACGATTGATAAATCCAAAAAGTGATATATTTTTTATTAAATGAAAAGGCGAATATTGATAAAGAATTGCTAAATTGGGGCCAAAAATACTTTCAATAAGAAATACAATTATAAATAAAATCATAAGAGAAAAGAAATACCATAAAAGACAACTTAAATTTAATCTGCGGTAATTAATTTTGCTTTTGGGTATAATTGTAATAATATATAGGGGAATAATATTATAAATAATAGTTAGTATAGCCCCATAACCAATATTAGTAAAACTAATTTCTAAAAAGGGTTTAATTCTATTTAAATCAATTTGCCAAATTAGTCCAAAAAATCCTAAAAAATAAAGAAAAAATCCAATAATGAATAGGATAAAGCAGGTTCTAGCAATAATAATAATATCTTTATAAAGTAAGTATATAATGGTAATAATGAAACAAATACCAATTAAAAATGGCGGTGTATAGTATAAGTATTGTGAACTGATAAAGTTTGTTAAATCCCATAAGGCTATAATTGCTAAAAGAAATACTGTTATGACAACTATAGCATTAATTATATTACCTAATATTTTACCAAATAAAATTTGATTTTTTTCAATAATATTTAATTCTGGTTTGTAATTCATAATTGATAATATAATTATTAAAGGAATGAACCCAATTATTAGAGCTAAGATGATACTTAACCAGGAATCTTGTCTAGCAATTGTCAAAACAGTATTAGTAGTAGTTCCAATACAATTTGATAAAATCATAAGATATATAATACTTCCTAATTGTGAAGATGTTATTTTTTCTATCATTCTACCTCCTTTAGGGACCTTTTTAGGGAACCACTATTAATAATTTTAACATTAATATTTTTCAAAATATTTAAATTAGGAAAGTAAAAGTTATCCCAATTTTTTTCATATTTGCTCCATTTATTATTATAATTTTTATAAATTATTGATCCAAAACCAAAAATATCAGTTTGATTATCTTTGGCAATTTTAATGGCTTTATCAACTAAATCTTCAATTTTTTGCTTTACTTTTAATTTTAAATCTTCCACGACTTTAATGTCTTCTAAATTTATTTTACAATTTACTTCACCAATACTTAAACTAGTATTAATACTTATTTTTCCAGTGATTTTGTCCTTATTAAAATTAATATCTTTTTTTGTTAGGGATTTTATTACTTCAAAAACAATGTAATTATTATCACAAGGAATTGAAATAATTGATTTTTTTATCTTATTATTGATAAAATTAATGCCGATTGTTTCATCAAAATTACTAAATTTTAGTAATTTATCTTTTTTAAAAATTCCTAAACTATTAACTATTAAATTAGCTGGTATAACAGTTTGATCAAGAGAGTCAGATTTTCCACCTTCTTCGATATCTCCAATTACGCTAATACTACTTAAAACAGGATTAATTCCCTTATCAAGAATAACTTCTAAAAAATCATTATATTGTACTTTTAAAGATATTGACTGATAGAGATTAGAACTTTTTAAATTTGAAAGAATGTTTCTTGAAGGAAATGATTCTAAGGGTGAAAGTATTTGTAAAGTATCCCTTGCTTTATTATTTTGGCTTAATACCAAATCGAATTTTTTTCTTGATTGAGAATTTCTAAGCAGATAATCCATAATATTAATCATTCCTTTTTTAGCAACTTCTTCACTAATTACAATAATACTTAAATGGCCAATGTATAATGCTTTAGGACTTATTAAAGCAATATTATCAATTGCTTCACTAAGGTTTTTTCCAATACCATCATAAAGAATTGTTTTAGCTTCTCCTTCTTTTGATGAGGCATTACTTTTTTTTGAATTAGCGATCATATATGTAACTTTATAATTATTGTCTTCTAAATCAATAGCCATCGCCGTACAAATGCTTAAATCATCTAATTCATTATAAGCACTACAACCACTAATAAAAAATACTGCTAAAATAATAAATAGTATTTTAGTTTTCATTATTTTCTCCTAATTTTATTTGATTTTTATCAGTTAAATAACCAGGACGATTTTTTAACTTATTTCTTTGAAATCTAAATATTCCATCTTTTTGTTCAGAAAGATAAAATGGTGAAAAAGGAGCTAAATAAGGAACACCTAAACTTTCTAAACTAGCAAGTTTAGCAATAAATATTATTCCTACTGCAACCATGCCAATTAATCCTAAAAACATTGCACCTAATATAAATAAAGCACCCCACCATCGAATTGCATTAACAAAATCAATATCAGTAAATAATTGCCCACTTATTGATGTAATCGCTACAGTTATAACAACAATTGGCGAAACAATACCCGCAGCTACAGCCGCATCACCTAGAACTAATGCACCAACAATACTAATTGAAGACCCCATTAAAGAAGGCATTCTTATATCACTTTCTCTTAAAATTTGGTAAGTAATAAGCAATAAAATGACAGAAATATAGGTAGGAAAAGGAACTCCTTGTCGCTGAATTGCTAAAGAAATAAGTAATTTATCGGGAATTATTTCGGCATTGTATGTCATTGCAGCAATATATAAAGCTGGTGTTAAAATTGTTATCATAAAAGCAATAACTCTAAGTATTCTTGTAAAACTCACATTAATTGGTTTCTGATAATTATCTTCAGGACTATGAAAAAAATCAATAAATAATCCAGGAATTATTAAAACAAATGGAGAATTTTCAATCATCATAACAATTTTACCATTTAGTAAAGATATACAAGCAACATCTGGTCTTTCACTACTTATCATTTTAGGAAATGATGATTTATTGTTTTTAATAATTAATTCTCTAATATAACCACTGTCAATAATTCCGTCAATATTAATTTGTTTTAGTTTTTCTTCAATTTGTTTTATTTTATCTAAATTTACAACATCGTTTAAATATATAATTGCAACTTTAGTTTGAGTTCTTCTACCAACTTTTACTTCTGTAAATAGTAGTTTTTCGTCTTTAATTCTTTTTCTAATTAAGCCAATATTTGTCATATAATTTTCTGTAAAACTATCTTTAGGTCCTCTTATAATTGCTTCCGTCGTTGCTTCATTAATACTACGATCAAGTTTATTTTTTGTTTCAATCGCAATAGCTTTATTTACGTCATTTACAAAAATACAAGTAAAACCACTAGCTAAGTGATAAAAAACATCTTGATATGTTTCTATTTGCTTTAATTTACTATTAGGTATTGTATTTTCAAGCATTTTAAAAAGATTAGAAAACATGCTAAGATGTTTATTTTTAACATCATCACTAATACTTTTCATAAAAAAGTTGCTTATTTTATCATCACTACTTGTGCTTTCATAAAAAATATATAAGATTTTTTTATTAGCTATTTTAATTAGTCTAATATTTAAATCAGCACAATTTTCTTTATATTTTTCAAAAAAATTTTGAACATTTTCAATGTTTTTATCTATTTTGTTTTTCATATAAAATACCTCAGTATTATTATGATTTTTATTAAAATATTTATACAAAAAAAAGATAGTTATACTATCCGATAAAAGTTAAATGATGGGTGATTAAATAATCTTATTTTCATTTTAGAAGTTCCAATTCCACTAGAAATAAACAAGTCATTATTATTAACTTTATAATATGGTTTATAAAATTTTTTAGCTCCATTTACTTTCACAATATTTTTAACAATGGGAATGTTTATTTGACTATTATGAGAATGTCCTGCTAGAATTAAATCAAAATTTTTAAAATCACTATAATCAGGTTCATGTAAAATCAAAATTTTATATTGAATTTCATGACTGTCTATGTATTCATAAGTTGTTTTAATTTTTTCATTAATATGACGTTTATCTATACTATTTGAGTTAATTCCCGCAATTAAAATAGGATAATTTGTTTCTTTATATATTAAGTCATATTCATTATTTAAGATATTAAAACCACTATTATTCATAATTATTTTAAATTCATCTTTATCATGATTACCATTAACAGCATATTTTCCGATTTTTACATTAATTTTTGATAAGCAATCAATCAATTCTAATTTAATTTGCTCGGTAACTGTGACAGATTTATCAATTAAATCACCGGTAAATATTACAATATCCGGTTTAATAAGATTAATTTTATTAACAATAATATCTAAATCTTGTTTGTGAGTTGTCATTTTGTAATGTAAATCAGTAAAATGGACGATTTTTAATCCATAAAAATTATCTGTAATATTGGCATCTATTGTATATTCTTTAACTTTTAAACCAGAAGTACCAATATATCTAGCATATAAGAAAGTAGCAAAAATTAGAATAATAATAGTAAAACTACTAATAATGATTTTTTTTTTCATAAATACCTTTCTAGCCAAATAATAACATAAATATTTGTAATGCAATAAAGAATCCATTATGAAATATGTGCATACTAATTGAGACAAATATATTTTTGGATTCTATAAAGATATAAGCAAATATAAATCCAGGAATTGAGTAAGGAATTAGGTACAAACAATCCATTAAAGTTTCGGTTTGACCTATAAGATGTGCAAGGCCAAAAAATAAACCTGATATAGTAATAAACAACCATTTTGTTTTAAATATTTGATGCAAACTTAAACGAAAAACAATTTCTTCAACAAATGGAGCAATTAAGACACCGGTAATATAAACATATAGTGGGTTTTTATCAAATATATCTCTAATACCTTGTTCATTATTGGCAATTTTACCATTATTAATTAGCATAATAATTAAGTTGCTTAACATCATTCCGATTAACAATAAAAACCAATATTTAAAATATTTATTAAAATATGTTTTTTTGTTTTTATGAAAATCTTTAAATTGCGCGATTATCTTTTTTTTAAAAACCAGCAAAAGTAATCCTAAAGTAATTAATTGAAAAAAAAGTAAATAAATAGTTTTTAAAGTATAACTAAATTTATTAATGTCTAAATTAAAAATTTCAATTGGAATATATGCAAAATATTGAGCCGTATAATATAATAGTATTGCTCCGAAACCAAAGCTAAGATCTAATAAATCTTTTTTTATTTGTTCATAATTTGTTTTTTTAAACATCTATATCATCTCCAAACATAATTATAGCAAATTAATCAAGAAAATTTAACAAAAATACGACAATTTGTCAAAAATGTGTTATAATATTTTCATTAGCAGCGAAGAGTGGGAACCCCCACTCTTTAATATAGGGAGGTTATTTATGGATATTGTAAAGACCGTTAGAGAATTAATTGAAAATAGTATTACCTTAAATGGATATATTCTTGATGAAGTATTATTTGAAAAAGAAGGAAATATGAATTTTCTTAGAATTATAATTGATAAAGAGCCAATTGTAGAAATTGAAGATTGTGTAAAAATCAGTAAAATAATAAGTCCAATATTAGATGAGAAAAATCCAATTAGCATAAATTACATTTTAGATGTATGTTCTAAAGAGAAAGGAAGATAATATAATGAATGGTAAAGAATTTAAAGAGGCAATAAAGTTATTAGTAAAAGAAAAAAATATTAGTGAGGATGTTATTTATGAAGCAATGGAACTAGCTTTGATATCAGCATATAAAAAAAACTATAATTCCTTAACTAATGTAAGACCAGAAATAAATCGAAAAACTGGAGATATTCATTTGTTTTCATTTAAAACTGTGATAAAAAGTGATGAGGTTGATGAAGACGGTGAATTAATATTTGATGAACGTATTCATCTAACTCTTGAAGAAGCAAGAAAAATAGTTCCTAATATTAATTATGGTGAAACAATTGAAGAAGAAGTGACACCACGTGATTTTGGACGAGTAGCTGCATCAACTGCTAAACAAGTAGTAGTTCAAAAGATAAGAGAAGCTGAAAGAAATAATATTATTGAAGAATATCAAGATAAGCAAGAAGAAATGGTATCAGGAACTGTTGCGATGGAAGATGCTTATAATTATTATATTGATTTAGGGAAAACTCAAGCATTATTACCTAAAAATGAAATAATACCGGATGAAAAAATTAAAATAGGTGCGAATATTAAAGTTTATATAACTAAAGTAGAAAATGGAACTAAAGGCCCATCTATTATGTTATCAAGAAAGCATTATGGATTTGTAAAAAGATTGTTTGAATTAGAAATTCCTGAGATAAATGAAGGAATTATACTTGTTTATAGTGTTGCACGTGAACCAGGAGTTAGAACTAAAGTTGCTGTATATTCAGAAAATAGTAAAGTGGATGCAATTGGCTCATGTATTGGTGAGCATGGAAGTAGAATTGCTTTGATATTAAAAGAATTAAGTGGTGAAAAAGTGGACATAATAAATTATGATAAAGATCCAAGCAAATTTATATCTAATGCTTTAAGTCCTGCTAAAGATGTTAATGTATTAATAACTGATATAAAAAAACAAGAATCAATTGTTATTGTAAATGATGATAACCTTTCTTTAGCAATCGGTAAAAAGGGATTAAACGTTCGTCTTGCTTCTAAATTAACACATTATAAAATAGATGTTAAAACTTTTGAACAAGCTAGAGAATTAGGAATTAATTTAATTGTTTAAGGAGGTGACCATGAATGCAGCAAAAAAAAATACCAATGCGTAGTTGTGTTGTAACAAAAGAAAAGTTGCCTAAAATTGAATTAATAAGAATCGTTAGAACTCCTTTAAATACGATAGTGATTGACTTGAAAGGAAAAGCTAATGGTCGTGGTGCCTATTTAAAAAAAGATAGTGATGTTTTTAAAAAAGCTCAAAAAAGCAAAATATTAAATAAGCATTTACAAATTGAAATTCCGGATAGTATATTTGAAGAATTAAATAACTTATTAAAATAAAGAAAGAGGTGATTATTTATGATGACTGTATTAGAATATGCAGAAGATGTAAATAAAACAGTAACTGAAGTACTAAAAAAGTGTAAGGAATTAAATATTAAGGTAGTTAATAAAGAAGATTTACTTGATGATGAAGCTATTACAGAATTAGATAACACCCTAATAACTACTGAAACTGAAGACTTAGAAGACTTAGTCGAAGAAATAATTGAAAATAAAGATATAGAAGTTGATAATGTTGTTAAGAAAGAAAAATTAAAAAAGAAAACTGAATATAACAAAAAAAGTCAAAAGGATATATCAACACAAAGAAAAGAAATGTATAAACATAAAGAAAAACTTATGACTAATAATCCCAATACTAATGATAAGGTTATTTTATATAAAGACAATATGACCATATCAGAATTAGCAGTTAGATTAGGCGTAACAAGTTCTGAATTAATTAAAAAATTATTTAATTTAGGTGTTCTTGCTACATTAAACACTGCAATAAGTTTTGAAAATGCAGAAATATTAGTAATAGAGTATAATAAAGAATTAAAAAAGGAAGCTACTGCTGATGTAACTAATTTTGAAGAATTCGAAATAAATGATAGTGATAATGATTTAATAGAAAGACCACCGGTTGTTACTATTATGGGACATGTTGATCATGGTAAAACAACTTTACTTGATAGTATTAGAACTTCGAAAGTTGTTTTAGATGAAGCTGGTGGGATTACGCAGGCAATTAGTGCTTATCAAGTTGATGTTACCGGTAAAAAAGTTACTTTTATAGATACTCCAGGTCATGCTGCTTTTACAGAAATGCGTGCAAGAGGAGCTAAAATTACAGATATAGTTATTGTTATTGTTGCAGCAGATGATGGTGTGATGCCTCAAACAAAAGAAGTAATTGACCATGCTAAAGCAGCAGGTGTTCCAATAATTGTAGCTATTAACAAAATTGATGTAGAGGGCGCTAACCCAGAGCGAATTATGACAGAACTTACTGAATATGGTCTTACTCCTGATGAATGGGGTGGTGATACTTTATATAATAAAATATCAGCTAAGAATGGAATAGGAATTGATGAATTATTAGCTAATATTCTTCTAATTGCTGAGATGAAAGAATATAAAGCTAATCCAAATAGATATGCAATTGGAACAGTTGTCGAATCAAGACTTGATAAACAAGTAGGACCAGTAGTTACTGTTTTAGTTCAAAATGGAACTTTGCGAATGGGCGATCCAATTGTAGTTGGGACTTCATTTGGTAAAGTTAGGACTTTAAAAAATGATTTAGGTAAAGAAATAATGGAAGCATTACCTTCAACACCGGTTGAAATTACAGGGCTAAATGATATTCCTGTTGCCGGAGATAAGTTTATGGCTTTTGAATCAGAAAAGCAAGCAAGAAGTGTTAGTGAACAAAGAAAAGTTAAAGCTAAAGAACAGGATAGTAAAACAATTTGTGCTGTAACTCTTGATGATTTATTTTCTAAAATACAAGAAGGTATTAAAGAAATAAATGTTATTATAAAATCTGATGTTCATGGTTCATCAGAGGCAGTTAAGAATTGTTTGGAAAAAATTGATGTTGAAAATGTTAAAATTAAAGTAATTAGAAGTAGTGTTGGTTCAATTACAGAAAGTGATGTTGTTTTAGCTAAAGCATCTAATGCTATATTAATTGGTTTTAATGTAAGACCAATTAGTAGTGTAAAAGATTATGCTAAAGATAATGGTGTAGAAATAAGATTATACAATATTATTTATAAAGTAGTAGAAGAAATGGAAGCAGCTATGAAAGGAATGCTTGAACCAGTCTTTGAAGAAAAAGTGATGGGAACAGCAGAGGTTAGACAATTATTTAAGTTTTCTAAGGTTGGAATAATTGCTGGAACTTATGTTACTGATGGTATTATTAAAAGAGATTCTAAAGTAAGAGTAATAAGAGATGGCATTGTTATATATGATGGTAATATTAATACTATTCAAAGGGAAAAAGATGTTGTAAAAGAAATGAAAAAAGGTTTAGAATGTGGTATTACAATAGAAAAATATAATGACATTAAGGTTCAAGATATCATTGAGACTTATGAAATGGTCGAGATAAAACCTAAATAGGAACAATTAGTTCCTTTTTTGTATAGTTGTTAATTAGATTAGTAAAAACAAATAAAATTAGTGACAAAGTTTATTTTCAATGGTAATATAGTTTTTAAGGTGATTGGATGTATATAGATTTTAAACAAAAAATAGAAACGATTAAATTAGATATCGAATTAACTTTTATGAAATTAAGTTTTTATAGCGAGTTAGAAGATACAGTTGCTTCTTTAAAAGACTATTTATCTATATTAAATAGTAAATATGAAAATAATAATTCTGATGAAAATGTAAAAACATATTATGTAGAATTGGATACTTTTTATAATTATTCAATTATGCCGTTTTTAAATTTAGTAAAAAATAGTACGACTGAAAATATATTTGATACAACCAAAGAAGATTTAAAAGCTAAACTATTGCAAAAGCAGATTGAAATAGAAGCCTTGATTACATATTTAAAAACAAATTTTGAAATATTAGGAATATCTTTAGAAAGTAAATATAAAAAAATTGTTGATAATTATAATGTTATGTTATTAGAAAGTATTGAATCTACTAAAAATAAATATCAGATAAAAACAGGAAATTTTCAAACTCGCTTATTTTTGTCAACCAATTCTAATATAATTAGTCATTTGTTTTTAAATGAATTAGAACTGTTTGAACAATTTGACTTAGAAGATGCTAAACGTATTATTGAAAAAGATTTAGTCATCTCTAAATTAAAAGAAGAAATAAAGAATAAATTAAACATGTTTTTAAAAGACACATATTTTATGGAAATTATAAACGACTTTATAACTAAATCTATTGAATTATTAGATGTTTATAAAAATAATATAAGTATTCTTTTAAATAACCACGGTGATGTTTATATGAAGATTGAAGAATTACAGAATAAAACGATATTAGAATTAAATGACATTATTACTAAAATTGAGCAACAAAAAGAGTTGTTAACAGCATTTGAATATTTAGATGGCTTAACTATGGAAGATGTTCTTGTAGAAATTGATATTGATAAAATAAAAGCAATAGAAAAATTAGTACAATCAACTAATGAAGACTTCATTTCTCAATTAAAACAGAAATTTTATAATACAATATATACAATGCTGGAAATAGAAGTTATTTTTGAAAGAAAAAATAATTTATATGACAGTATAAATCAGAAGACAAAGAGACAAATAGAAAGCAAGTTTTTAATAGAAATAAAGAAACTGGCTGATAATGAACATAATATTGATGATGTTTTAAAAATATATATGAGTCAAGGATTTAATACAATTTTATTTAGTCAATTATATAGTAAATCTTATTTTAATAAAGCAAAACTAGAAGAACATTTAAAAAACTTAAATGTAATTAGAAATAAGTTTGAAACAGATCGTAATGTGTTTAGTGAAGGTTTAGTTCCATTTATAATGAATAACAAATTTGGCTATAGAGATAAGCAAGGCAATATAGTAATTAAAAATAAGTTTGAATATGCTGATTTGTTTAGTGAAGGCTTAGCCCAAGTTAAAGTAAATAACAAATGGGGTTATATAGATAAGCAAGGCAATATAGTAATTAAAAATAAGTTTGAAGGTGCTGGTGATTTTAGTGAAGGTTTAGCTTCAGTTAAAATAAATGGCAAATGGGGTTATATAGATAAACAAGGTAATA
>JAVWDK010000018.1:0-13272 GCA_036642175.1 Bacilli bacterium | reverse complement strand
ACTATGGTTGTGTTAGAATCAACAACATATCCTGGGACTACAGAAGAATTAATTAAACCTATTCTTGAAAAAGGTTCAGGCTTAGTATGTGGAGAAGATTTCTATTTAGGATTTAGTCCTGAAAGAGTTGATCCAGGTAATGCTATTTATAAAACTAAAAATACTCCAAAAGTAGTTGGAGCAATTGGTAAAGATGCTACAGAAGTTATCTCTGCAATGTATCGTGCAGTTTTAGAAGGAGATGTTTATGAAGTTTCTTCTCCTGCAATTGCAGAAATGGAAAAGATATTAGAAAATACATATCGTAATGTCAATATTGGATTAGTTAATGAGTTAGCAATGTTATGTAATCAACTTGGTATTAGTATGTGGGAAGTGGTTGATGCAGCTAAGACAAAACCATATGGTTTCCAAGCTTTCTATCCAGGACCTGGACTAGGCGGACATTGTATTCCATTGGATCCATATTATTTATCATGGAAGGCAAGAGAATTTGGTTTTCATACTTCTATGATTGAAAGTTCAATGATGATTAATGATAATATGCCTGAATATACAGTAGAAAGAGCAAGCAAAATATTAAATAGGAATAAGAAATCATTAAACGGATCGAAAGTTCTTGTGTTAGGAGTTGCTTACAAAAATGATATTGATGATTATAGAGAAAGCCCCGCTTTACATGTCATTGAAATATTACAACGTGAAGGAGCTAATGTTGATTTCTTTGATCCATGGATTAAAGAGTATAAATATAAAGGTGAAATTCATAAAGGAATTGAAAGTATTGACGAAAAATATATTCAATCTTGTGATTTGGTTTTAATTGCAACTGCTCATAGTAAATTTGATTATGACATGATTCAAAAAAATGCAAAAGCAATTTTTGATACAAGAAACGCAATGAAAGATATAATTGATAAAAGGAATATAGAATTATTGTGATGAATAAATACATATATAAATTAAATACATTCTTTTTGGAAAAATCAGTTAAAATCAACGGAAACTATGATTTTGAAGATAATATGAAATTTATGAATTCATTATATAAAAAAAACATGAGCGATTTTGAAAGATCTTTTTCTCAATATTTATGTCAGACAAGAAATATGTCTAAGTCAAAAAAAATAATATTAAATGGAATGTCTGTGATATACATTATATTTATGCTGTTAAGAATTAATAATAAAGTCTCTATAAAAAAAACGGCTTCAGTTTTTGTAAGTAACGGATTATCACCAGACTATTTACCTGCGAATAAAGAAATTTATTGTCATAAAGAAGATGGATTTTATTTATCGATTAAGGATAGAATAGAACTTTTTAAAAGAGCGTTTAAATTAATCCTTCATCCATATTTTATTGCCAAGGTATATAAAAAAATATCAATTTACAGATATGTAATAAAGAAATATGATCCCACTACTATTTATAGTAGTTGCGAATATTCCTTTACTTGTTCAATTTTGACAAATTACTTAAACAAATATGGTGTGAAGCATATTAATATTCAACATGGAGAAAAATTATTATATATTATTGATGCGTTTGCACATTTCGATATAATGTACACTTGGGATTCTCAATACATAGAAATTTTTAATAGGCTTAAATGGAAATGCAATGAATATATTGTAAATATACCGAAACCTTTAATCATTAGGAAAAACGAAAATCAAAAAATCAATTTTGATTTTAAGTATTATTTACAAGATCAAGAAGAAGATGAATTAGATAAAATTTTTGAAGTTTTATTAAAATTAAAAAATATGGGATACTCTGTAGCAGTAAGGCAACATCCATTATTTAAAAATAAATACTTAGAAAAAAAATATGAAGCGATTATTCCTTTTGACAATGAGAAAATTAACTTTGAAAATTCTATTTTGGAAACTAATAGTGTTATAAGTCAATTTAGCACAGTTTTATTGCAAGCAGAATTAAATAATAAAACTGTTGTAATTGATGATTTTACAAATCCTGAATTATTTTCAAAATTAAAAAAATTAAATTATATTGTTTTAAATAAAAAAATATTAAAATTGAGTGATATTATAAATGCTTATAAAGATAAATGAATAAAAATGGATTGAATATAAAAACACGTAAATAAGTAATGCTAGAGCAATTAATAAGATATATATTTCTTTGAAAACAGAATATTATTATAGTGATTATAAAATGTTTTATTAGTTTTGGCGTGTTCAAAGAGGACAGATGGAGGTAAACATGGAAGAAATATTAATAAGTATAATTATACCAGTTTACAATAGCGAAAAGTATTTAATAAAATGTCTAGATTCAATCTTAAATCAAAATGCTTTTAATATCGAAGTTATCGCGATTGATGATGCATCTACAGATAAATCACCCGAAATTCTTGATGAATACAAGAAGAGAAAGTCGAATGTTAATGTTATACATTTAAAGAAAAATGGTCGTCAAGGAGCTGCTAGGAATCAGGGAATTAGAGCTGCAAAAGGAAGGTATATTTCATTTGTAGATAGCGATGATTGGATTGATAAAGGGATGTATGATGAAGTTATACACAAAATTGCTTCTTATCCAGATTTGGTGTTAATTAGTGAAAATTATCGTAATTTTAGTGATAATACAGAAATTTTATCTCTGAATCTTGATAGTGAATTTTTGAAATCATTACATAAGAATAAGTTGAATAATAATGACATTGAACAATTGATTTTTAAAGGTTGTGGAGTTTGTCTAACAATATTTAAGAGAAGCCTTTTGATAGAGAATAATGTGTTTTTTCCTGAAGGAGTTTCATATGAAGATAATTATTTTGTGCCATTAGCTGTCGCATACGCTAAAAATTTAGAATTTATTAATCAACCTTTTTATCATTATAGAGAAAATATAAATTCAACTTGTTTTCGGAATGATTTCACTCAACTAGATCGCTTAAAAATTGAAAGGTTAAGATATTCAGAATTTAAAAAGCGCGGATTGTTAGACATGTTTTATGATGGTTATGAGATATTAACAGTGAAAATCGATTACTTAATTACCTTAGGAACATTATGCAAATATTTTAGTAGTGACTTTTATCACTATTCATCAATTATTAAAAAAGAACTTTATGACAAGTTTCCTAATTTTAAAAAAAATAAGTACTACAAAAATCTTAGTACAATTGAAAAAATCAAGGTAAAGCTAATGGAGATTTCGCCATGGTTATATAAACTTTTTTATAATGTTGATAATGTTCTTGGAAGAAAGAGAAAAAGATGAATATTGAATTGAAGAAGTTTATTTCCAATTTTAGTCTTACTTTATTAGCAAATATCGTTTCTATGATAGTATCGGCTTTGGTAATTTTGATAGTTCCTGCGTTTATTGATATAAAAGAATATGGATATTGGCAATTGTATGTGTTTTTTTGCTCTTATACGGCATACTTTTCTTTGGGATTAACAGATGGTGCTTATATAAGAAATGGAGGAAAAAATTACAAAAAAATTAATAAGAATTTATTAAGGCCACAATTTTGGATGTTGTTTTTTCTTAACGTTTTGACGACAATACCAATAACAATTGTATTCACATTGTTTTATCAAGATATCAATAAATCTATGGCAGTTTTTTTAGCTTGCATATCAGCGATTATACTAATTCCAAGATCGTTATTAACGATGATAATGTTAACAACCAACCGGATAAAAGAAAACACAATAATAATAATTATCGATAGATGTATTTATTTTGTGATTATTGGTCTTTGCCTACTTTTTGGAGTAAAAAGATTTTATTTTATTATTTTTGCAGAGTTGATAGCGCAACTTATTTCTACAATTGTAGCAACATTTTACTGCAAGGAGTTAGTAATTGGTAGTATTAAAAATCATTTAAGTGAAGCTTTTACTGATGCAAAAATCAATGTTCAAGTTGGTATTAAAATAGTATTAGCTAGCTTGGCGAGTATTTTGGTTATTGGTATAATTAGATTTGGTATTGAAAATCATTGGGGCGTTGAAGTTTTTGCTAAAGTATCTTTAACATTGAGTTTGTGTAATTTATTATTAACATTTATAAAATCTATTTCAATTGTAATATTTCCAACTTTATGTAATTTATCTAACGATGAGTTAAAGAAATGTTATATTAATATTCAGAATTTACTAGCAATACTATTACTGGGTTCTCTTATTCTGTATTACCCCGCAAAAATGATTTTATCAGAGTGGATTCCAAAGTATGGAGAGAGTCTTAGATATATGGCTTTATTATTTCCGATTAGTTTATTTGAGAGTAAATCTCAATTATTACTGAATACATATTTTAAAGTTTTAAGAAAAGAAAAAAGCATGTTATACATAAACTTATTTTCGCTATGCATGAGCTTCTTAAGTATTGCTTTTGCAACATATGTATTAAATTCATTGGATTTTGCAATTCTTTCTATTGTTATTGTTCTAGGAATCAGAACAATATTATCTGAATTATATTTGACATTTGTTTTAAAAATAGACATGAATAAAGAAATAGCATTAGATTGTATTAGCTGTTTAATATTTATATATTTTAGTTGGTATGTAGGTGGAGCTTTTGGAATGATAATGTACATAATTTGGTATATATTTTACATATTCTATTATAAAAGAGAATATGTTGAGGCATTGATTATTAAAATTGATTCAATTTTAAATGAGAAATTTGGTGATAATAGATGAAGGTATTAAAAAAAATAATTGATCACGAGTTTGTTTTACTGATATGTTTATTAGCATCAATAATAAATGTTATAAATCCAATAATTTATAACATGACATTCAATGTCTTATGGTATATAACTGTTATACTAACAACAATGTCTGTAGCATTCTCAATATGTAATAAAAAAGTATATAAAAAAGATGCGTTTATTTCAGTATTATATTTAGTATCTATTTCGATTTCTACGATATTGTCTAATTATGATTTTAATTTATTTAAAATAGCAGGACTTATTATTAATGCAATATTAATGTTTTATGTGTTTTATTTGGATAACAGTAAAACACATGAAAATTTATTTGTGTTATTTATTTATATTAGTTTTGCTTTTACAATTATTTCTTTGTGTTTATATTTATTTCCAAATATATTTTCACAATTTTATGTTGGAACAAAATTTGCGGGCATATATGTAAATCCTAATATAGGAGGGCAAATAGCGGCTCTATCAATAATAATATCAATATATTATATTAATAAATCGAATTATAAATATTTTTTTTCCTGTAATGTAATAGTTCAATTTATATATATTCTTTTATGCGAATGCCGAACTGCTTGGTTTGGACTAATTATTACTATTGCATTGTATTTGTTATTGAAAGTCAAAAATAAACTTAAATTAAATTTGAATAAAAGAAACAAAAAAATTGCTATTTGTACTATCTTTATTTTGTTTTTCAGTTTATTGATTAATGTACCAGCTCAAATTTCATCAAGTTTTAAGGTTGAAGAGTATACGAAATTTGAGAAAATAGTAAATGATATGTCTACTAGCCGTTACTCTATTTGGAAAGAAAGCAGTGCACTAATTTTAAAGAATCCGTTATTTGGTTATGGTGTTGGTAGTTTAAATGAAGCGGCAATTGATATGTTTGGAGAAAGCAGTATAATTGCCGAAAGGAATTATATGAATGCACACAATTTCATAATTCAAATTTTATTGGATGGAGGAATTGTTGCTTTGCTTATATTTACATATTTACTATATAAAGTACTAAAAAGGTTAATACTTTATATTACAATTAATCAAGATGAATATATTAATATGATCAGTTATGTTATTATACTTTCTGTCTGTATAAGTTTATTAGACTATGGTATTGTCGATTATTTATCACCTTTGAGTTTATTTTTTTGGATAGGCTGTTCAAAAATATTACATTACAAAAATCAAGAGTAAATAAAATGAAAAAAGTGTTAGTAACAGGAGCTGATGGTTTTATAGGTAGCCACTTAGTGGAAAGCTTATTGGATAAAGGCTATAAAGTAAAAGCATTTGTATATTACAATTCATTTAATAATTGGGGTTGGTTGGATACCTTACCTAGTGATAAGTTAAATGAAATCGAAATATTTAGTGGTGATATAAGAGATCCTAATGGTGTACGTGAAGCTATGAGAGATGTTGATATAGTTTATCATTTAGCTATCATTCACCTGATTCTTATGTTGATACCAATATTAAAGGGACTCTAAATATATTACAAGCTACGAAAGAATTTAAAACAGAACGTATTCTGATTACCTCTACTTCAGAGGTTTATGGAACGGCTAAATATGTGCCTATTGATGAAAAGCATCCATATCAAGGACAATCACCATATAGTGCTACGAAAATTGGAGCTGATCGATTAGCTGAATCATTTTAGCGTTCCTTTAATTTACCAATTACGATAGTTAGACCTTTTAATACGTTTGGGCCACGCCAATCTGCTAGAGCGGTAATCCCTACAATAATAACTCAATTGTTGAATGGTGAAGAAGAGCGATTACGCCCTCACAAAAGCTAAATAAATAGGTTGCTAGGATCTAATGAAAAAATTAACATATATCTGCAATAAATAATTTATGATTGAAAAAGGAGAAGTTATGAATAAATTTATACAACTATCAGTACCAAATATTAAAAATAACATAATGGTGGAAATAAGAAATTTGTATTGTAAATATAATAAAATATTTTATATTACTGTTGTTATTGGTTTTTTAGCTCATGGTTTTGCGTTTTCAAATAAGTTATTAAATTGGGATGATGCAGCAAGTTTAGGCCTACTGTCAAATGCCTTGACTACAGGAAGATGGGGAACTTTTATATTACAAAGAGCTATACCGGATTTGTCGTTTTCGATGCCGTGGATTTATGGAATATTAACCATTGTTCTTATTACACTTGGTTCAATTTTGATTATTGATATGTTTCACATTAAAAAGACATATTTACAGTTAATTCTTGCAGCATATATTATAGTAATGCCTGCAATGACATCCACATTTTCATATATGTTTGTTTCAATCTTTTATGGTTTGTCTATCTTTTTTTCAATATTAAGCGTATATATTATTAGAAAAAAAAGATGTTTATTTAATTTTGTTTTTAGCTCTATTTTATTAGTGCTTTCATTAAGCATTTACCAATTATATATTGGATTTGCTGTATCGTTATTTTTGTTGCTTTTGATAGATGATTTACTTCATGGTGATAGATTTAAATTGGTTTTTAATAAAGGTGTTACTTATGTTTTTATTTTACTTGTTAGTGCAATTGTCTATGCTTTAATTAATCATTTAATTCTTGAATATTACCATATAACGTTAGGGAGTTATCAAGGATTTGATAATATATCAAGCATAAATATACATAATATAAAGCTTGGAATAAAACAATCATATTATTGTATCTATGAAACACTCTTTACAAAAAATAAGGGAGTTTCTAATAGTAGTTTTTTACATTGTGCACATTTATATGTTTTTTTATATGTATTTATGCTTTTGTTTTTGAGAATTAAGACAAAGACAATTTTATTCTTTAATAAATTTTTAATTATAATATTATTATTAATGTTACCATTAGCAATTAATTACGTTTTAATTATTAACTATAATGTTTTTTTTCATACGTTAATGACGTTTAATTATGCTGCATTATTTATTCTTGCAATTATTCTTTCAAATGATCAATTTCAAATTGTTGAGTATATTAAATATTTTAAAAAGGCATTTGTAATATTCATGTGCTTAATTATTTGTAATAATATTTTTGTTTCAAATAAAGCGTATTTTAAAATGTTTTTGGCATATGAAGGTTCTTTTTCATTTTATACATCTTTAATCACTCAGATAAAAAGCAATGAAGAATACACAGATAATTCTACAATTGCCATACTAGGGAAGTATCAAGGTAACGATGTAGTAGATTTGGAAAATGAGTTTTCCAGTATTTCGAATATTACTGGGATAGCAAATACCCAAGAGCTTGTGCAATATTATTGTAGAAATGCTTATTTAAAGCATTATATTGGCGTTGGGAATATGATGGCAAATACAGAACAAGAGAACTGGATAAAAGGGTCCAAAGAATTTATTGAAATGCCTACATATCCACTAAATGGATCTATTCGCGAATTAAATGGATTTATTGTTGTTAAATTAGGAACAGAATATTAAATGGAGGCTTAGTATGTATGATAAAATTATAATTGGGGCTGGGTTATATGGGTTATACTCGGCAATTTATTGTGGGAAAAAGAATGAAAAAGTTTTAGTTATGGAATATGAAGATAGTGCTTTTTGTCGTGCTACATATATAAATCAAGCACGCGTACATATGGGATATCACTATCCACGTTCATATTCAACAGCTACCAAATCAGCTAATTATTTCGAACGGTTTGAAAGAGATTATGAATTTTGTATTAAAAAGAACTTTAAGCAGATTTATGCAACATCAAAAAGATTTTCGTGGACAGATGAGAAGCAATTTAAAAAGTTTTGTGATGCAGCAAAAATAAGATGTGAAGATGAGGTGACCACTAATTATTTTAATAATGAAATGTGTGATGGGGCTTTTTTAACTGAAGAATATACTTATGATTCAGAATTACTAAAAAAACATTTGCTGAATGAAATACGGAATATGAAAAATGTTGAAATTAAGTATAATGTTAGAATTAAAGCAATTCGACAAAGTGATAAATTTATGATAACTACGAATGATGGAATATATTATACAAACTATTTATTAAATGCAACGTATGCATCAGTTAATCAAATTATTAATATGCTAGGATTCAAACCATTTAAAATTAAATATGAGTTATGTGAAATTATTTTATGTAAGGTTAATGGAGCGTTAAAAAACAAGGGAATTACTGTTATGGATGGGCCATTTTTTAGTATCATGCCCTTTGGTAAAACAGGATTACATTCATTAACTTCAGTGACATTTACACCTCATTTAACGAGTTTTAATACATTACCAATTTTTGAATGCCAGAAAAGAAGCAACGGATATTGTTCTCCAAATCAATTAGGCAATTGTAACAATTGTCCAGCAAAACCAAATACTGCCTGGCCATATATGTCAAGTATGGCTAAAAAGTATTTAAATAACAAATTTGAATTTAGTTATTATGATTCTTTATTTTCTATGAAACCGATTTTGATGGCTTCTGAGATAGACGATTCTAGGCCGACAGTTATAAAAGTGTTTTGCAAAAATCCTACTTTTGTTAGTGTACTATCTGGTAAAATAAATACAGTTTATGATTTAGAGGAGGTATTAAATAATGAGTAATCAAACTATGGAAAATTTTGTTTCTGCAGTGATTTATGTACATAATCATCAAAAATGTATTAAAAAGTTTTTAGAAGAAATATATCAAGTTTTAGATAAATCATTTAAAAATTTTGAAATAATTTGTGTAGATGATGGATCTGTGGATAATAGTGCTTGTATTATAAAGGAGTTAGCAATGAATTTCAATAATACTGTTGTAAGTCTAATTAGTATGGGTAAAGAAAATGGTATAGAAACTTCAATGAAAGCTGGTATTGATGCTTCGATTGGCGATTTCGTTTTTGAATTTGAAAAACCTTATGAAAATTTTGAACTGAGTTTATTAATCGATGTTTTTAATAAATCTCTTTTAGGTTATGATATTGTAAATTGCAAAAACACCAGTAATGAGAAATTTGCATCGAGATTATTTTATTTCTTATTTAATCATTTTTCAAATATTAAAAACAGTATATCTACAGAGGCATTTAGAGTTGTTTCTAGAAGAGCTATTAATAGAATAGATAGTATGAATACAAATTCTTTTTTTAGAAAAGCTCTATATGCAAATTGCGGATTACAAGAATTTGATTTTTCTTATAAAGGAGAAAAAACTCATATCAAAGAAAAAAGCTTCAGTGAATCTAGAATAACTACTGCATGTGATGCAATGTTGCTCTTTACTAAAATAGGATATAAGATATCTTTAACTTTAACATTGTTCATGATTTTATTTTCTGTTTCAGTGTTGATATTTACGTTAATTGTATATTTTAATGGTCAAACTATTGAAGGCTGGACGCCTATTATGTTGTTTATGTCATTTTCGTTTTTAGGATTTTTCTTAATATTTACAATTATAATTAAATATATGGATTTATTAATAAACTTAAATCATAAAAAGCGAGAATATACCATTGAAAGCATAGAAAAAATAACTAAATAAGGAGAAATTCGAATGGAATTTAATATATTATTTCCAGTATATAATGAGGAGAAGAGAATCAAAAAAGGCATTATTGATACTTATAAATATTTGAGTGAGAATAATTTCTCGGATTTTATATTGACTATCATTGACAATGGTTCAACAGATAAAACATCAGAAATTGCTCAGGAATTGACAGCTTTACATTCTAATATCGAATATCTCAAAATTGAGAGCAAAGGAGTCGGAATTGCTTTTAAAGAAGGGGTATTAAGAAGCAAAAGTGAAATTGTTGGATATATGGATATAGATTTGTCAACAGATGTATCATATTTATTACAAGTTAAAAAACTTTTTGAACAAGATAGTAGTTTAGAAATTATAAATGGGTCAAGATTTAACAAAGATTCAAGTGCTGTGGGGAGGAAATGGTATCGAAATCTGACTTCTTATGGACTTATATATCTACTAAAAATCTGTTTAGGTATGAAAGCATCAGATGCTATTTGTGGATTTAAATTCTTTAAGCAAGATGTTGCAATATCGCTAATTTCTAAATGCTCAGAAGAAAATGGGTGGTTTTTTCTTATCGAAATATTATTGAGAGCTGAAAGAGATAATTTATCAATTTATGAACTTCCGGTGAATTGGGTAGATGATATTCAAAATTCTAGCGTTAATATATTACAAGTAACTTATAATTATTTAAAACATATTTTAAAATTAATGATAGAGTTCAAAAAACAAAGCAAATAAAATAATGTTGATATTTTTAAAGGAGAAATATGATAAATAAAATAATAAAAGAATCCTGCCAATCAAAAACTAATGTTATTTTAGTTGGATATACTGGTTTTGTAGGAAAAAACTTAATGAATAGTTTCAAATTTGATGCCTTATTTAATTCCAAAAATATTAGTGATGCTTATAATACCGAACCTGATATTCTTGTTTATGCCGGAGTACCAGGTACAAAATTTTTAGCTAATTTGTATCCACAAAATGATTTGGAAATTATCAATAATGCAAAAATGAATATAAGGAAAATAAATCCTAAAAAATTAGTCTTGATTTCAACAGTAGATGTTTATGATACTCCTGTTAATAAAACTGAAATCGATAAACCATCTGTTGATCAAATTAGTTCATATGGTAGAAATAGAGCAGAATTGGAGGACTGGGTTACAGCAAATGTTAAAAATTATTTAATAGTTAGATTACCGGCGATATATGGAATTGGATTAAAGAAAAATTTTATTTATGATATAACAGAAGAAATACCTGCATATTTAAATATAGCTAAATATGAGGAACTTATTAATATAGATAAAAGAATTTCAAAATATTATGAGAAAGAAAATGATTGCTTTTACCATTGTAAAAGTCTAACTCGTAACGAAAGAAAAATACTTCTGAAATATTTAATTAGCGCAAAGTTTACTACTTTGTTTTTTACTGATAGCCGTTCAAGTTTTCAATTTTATAATCTTGAATATTTATGGGGTCATATAAATATAGCTTTAAAAAACGATATAAAAATATTGAATTTAGTAGTAGAACCATTAAGTGCCGCAGAAGTATATTTTGGAATATTTAACAAAACGTTTCTTAACGATAGTAGAGATAAAAATATCTTTAATTATAATTTGAAAACAATATATGCTGATATATTTGGAGGAAAAAATGGTTATATATTTGATAGAAATTATATACTCGATGATTTGAAATATTTCGTACTTCACTCAAAGAAACAATAATCGTAAAGAGTCATATAATGATTAAATAGAAATAATGCTCTAGTATAAAATGTTTTTAAAATAAGATTAATTTTGCAACTAATAAAGATAGAATATTAGTAGGTATTATTTTATTTTAAGTAAATCTAATAATTAAACAGATTTAATTATTAGATAAATTACAAGCCTAGGGGAAATGCATAT
Organism: Bacilli bacterium; assembly: GCA_036642175.1. Taxonomy (GTDB): domain Bacteria; phylum Bacillota_I; class Bacilli_A; order RF39; family UBA660; genus JALELF01. Next base: position 1,109 of record JAVWDK010000018.1, on the reverse strand, counting down.
GTTTGATTACGACCATTAAAAAATCTGAGGTCTATTATTAATGTTGAAAAGCTAATTTCTAGTGGTTATGGAGTTTGTCTAACAGTATGGAAAAGAAGTTTTTTGATAGACAACAATGTATTGTTTTCTGAAGGAGTTTCCTGCGAAGGTTAATATGATTTTGACATGATACAAATATTTTGAGTAATATTTCCTTTGTTAATTTTCAATCTATATGATAGAAACTTTGAATAAAAGAAATAATTATTCAAAGTATTATATATCATATTGCTCTGTCATTATACAAATTAGCAAAAGTAAAATTCCTTATTTTTTTTAATGCTCTAGATCCATATTATCTTTAATAAATATGTTAAGATAATAATGCATTTAATATTGAAAATGAATCAATTGTTGATGAAAAAAAGAAATAACCTATTATATACAATGATTTTATTGTCAATTTATGAAGGTGATGAAGTTTTACCAAACTTAAATAATAATAACGGATATAAAATTCTGAAAAGTAATTAATGATATGTTCTTTTATTTAATTTTGCTATTATTAGTTTAATTGAGTTGGTGTTTAATAATCTAGGAAATGAAATGGTGAAGTCAAAAAGAATTAAAACATTATTTCTAAATTTAATTTAATTTGACGTATCAAATATAGACTACTTTAATTTCTATATTTGTTATATAATGAAAAAGCAACATAGAACTATGCATTACAACTAATCTAAGTTTTCAAATTGTTATGATTTGTAATAAAGTAAATATTTCAATATATTTAAGTTTTAAAATGCATTATAAATTTTTATTATAATGAAGTTTATTCTTTTGCAAGATTAATCAAAGACACATTACAAAAATCAGGAGGTAATAAAATGAAAAAAGTGTTAGTAACAGGAGCTGATGGTTTTATAGGTAGCCACTTAGTGGAAAGCTTATTGGATAAAGGCTATAAAGTAAAAGCATTTGTATATTACAATTCATTTAATAATTGGGGTTGGTTGGATACCTTACCTAGTGATAAGTTAAATGAAATCGAAATATTTAGTGGTGATATAAGAGATCCTAATGGTGTACGTGAAGCTATGAGAGATGTTGATATAGTTTATCATTTAGCT
>JAVWDK010000017.1:13488-14227 GCA_036642175.1 Bacilli bacterium | reverse complement strand
TAAAGATACCATTGATTATAATAAATATTTATTTACTAATTATATTTTTAATATATTTTTTATGATTAGTTTATTTATTATAAATAATTTGTTTTTAAGTTTCTGTACCATTATTGTTTGCTTTTTATCAACATTATTTTTATATTATGAAAGTAAAAGTTATGATTTAAAAGCCTCTAAATATTTAGTTTTTAATATTTATTATAATTTATATCTTTCTGTGATTCTATTAGTTACTTATTTTATGAATCTTTAAATTTGTTTAAAATGTTAACAAAACATTCTGGAAGTTCACTTGTAAACTCAATATATTTATTAGTTGTTGGATGTATAAATCCTAACTCTTTTGCGTGTAAGCATTGTCCTGTTTCATCAATTAACTTTCTTTTGCCATAAACAGGATCATTAACTACTGGATGATTTATATAATTCATATGAACTCTTATTTGATGAGTACGCCCTGTTTCTAAAATCACTTCTAATAGTGTAACGTCTTTATATCTTTCTAATACTTTAAAATTAGTAATGGCATCTTTACTGTTTATATCAGTAACAGCCATTTTTTTTCTGTCAATTTTATCGCGACCAATAGGTGCATCAATTGTCCCTGTATCATTATTTATTACCCCCCACACTAAGCAAATATACTTACGATGTGTTGTTTTTTCTTCTAATTGTTTTGCTAATTTTTCATGAGCTATATTATTCTTAGCAATCATTAAAAGTCCTGTTGTATAAG
>JAVWDK010000017.1:0-13478 GCA_036642175.1 Bacilli bacterium | reverse complement strand
TAAGCATCAATTCGATGAACTATTCCTGGTCTAAATTCACCATTAATATCACTTAACTTTGAATAATACATTAGACCGTTTACTAAAGTATTAGAATAATTTCCATTAGCAGGATGAACAACAATACCATTTTTTTTATTAATAACTAATACATCATTATCTTCATAAACTATATCTAAATCCATTTTTTCTGGTTTTATATCTTGAACTTCTTCAATATATTCACCAATGGTAATTACATCATTGTTTTTCAAAATATAACTATTTTTTATGATTTTGTCGTTTACTTTAACAACATTAAATTTTATCATTTTTTGAATTTTTGTTCGTGACATATTTAAAATGTCAATCAAATAATTATCAGCTCTTATGTTTTCTATGTTTTTATATTTTATTTCCATTTTTTTCACTTCCTATTAATATTATTAATGTAAATGTTGATAATACTATACATATATCGGCTAGATTAAATATAGGAAAATCATAGTTAAATATTTTAAAATCCAAGTAATCAATTACATAGCCATATACTATTCGGTCAAATAAATTGCCAAGTAACCCACCTATTAAAAATCCATATGTTATATTATAAACTAAATTTAACTTCTTATTTTCAATTAAATATTTATAGATTAAAAATAATGACATAATGGCAACTATGATTAAAAAAATTCTATTACCTGTTAATATACTCCAAGCTGCTCCATAATTTCTTACATATGATAATTTAAAAAAATTTTCAATAACTATTTGGGATGAATTTAAAATTAAATTATTAGTTATTAATATTTTTATTATTTGGTCAAATATAACTATTATAAAGCTTAATGGCATAATTTTTTTCACTTTTATCACCTATAGTCCATATTACCATTTAGTGGTGCTGTTTACAAGTTATTTTATGTAAAAATTATAAAAGATAGAAGATAAACTCTTTATTGCTATAACTTTAAGAATGTTTTTTAATAAGTTAAAGATATTCATTCTAATAAGATTACTTTTAATAAATATCATCAATTATTCTTATTTTATTAAATAGTGTTGATTATATTATTGTATCTTTTTCACTTTTCATGAATATACTAATTAAATTTATGATAAAAAAAGCAATTTATTTTATTGCTTCTTTTCTGGATAAATTTAGTCGTCCTTTTTTATCAATGCCTAATGATTTAACTAATATTTCATCGCCTACTTTTACCACATCACTTGGTTTTTCAACTCTTTCGTTAGCTAAATGAGAAACATGGACAAGGCCTTCACAGCCAGGCCATAACTCAACAAAACATCCAAAATCTTCTACTTTTACAACTTTACCAGTATAGATTTTATCTGTTTCGACTTCTCTTACAATACTTTTAATCATTTCAGCTGTTCTTTCAATAATTTCTTTATCAGAATGATAAATAATTACACGTCCATCATCTTCTAAATCAACTTTAACTGCATTAATATCCGTTACAGTATTTACATTAGAAGCTTCACAAATAATCTTAGTAATCATTTCTCCACCCTTACCAATAACTTCTTTAATTCGATTTGGATTAATCATAAATATCATTGTTTTAGGAGCATATTTACTAACTTCTTCTCTTGGTTTAGCAATTTGTTTTTCCATAACATCAAGTATTTCCATACGAGCATTTTTGGCTTGATTTAAAGCTTCCTTTAATATTTCTTTAGTAATACCTAAAATTTTAATATCCATTTGTAAAGCACATATACCATTTACAGTCCCTGCAACTTTAAAATCCATATCGCCTAGATGATCTTCCATGCCTTGAATATCAGTTAAAATTGTATAGCTATCACCTTTTGTAATTAATCCCATTGCAATCCCAGCAACTGGCGATTTGATTGGCACACCAGCTGTCATCAAACTCATACATCCAGCACAAATAGTTGCTTGTGATGATGAGCCATTACTTTCAAGAATTTCTGAAACAACTCTTACTGTATATGGGAATTCTTCTTCACTTGGCATTACTTGTAATAAAGCTCTTTCACCTAATGCTCCATGGCCTATTTCTCTTCTACCTGGTGCACCATATCTACCAGTTTCACCAACTGAAAAGGCAGGAAAATTATAATGTAGCATAAATCTTTTTTCGGCTTCTAAAGAAAGTCCATCTAATATTTGATGTTCTCCTAAAGCACCTAAAGTAGTAATGGCTAATGCTTGTGTCTCTCCTCTTGTAAACAAAGCAGAGCCATGTGTTCTTGGTAATAAATCGATATTAGTTGATAATGGTCTAATTTCAGTCATACTTCTTCCATCAGGTCTAACTTTTTCATTAACAACTATTTCTCTAAATATTTCATATTCAATTTCTTCTAATACTAATTTTACTTTAGTAAGAAGTTCATTTAATTCATTTTCCTTTATTTTATCTTCAAAATTCGTTTTATACTTATTAATAACATCTTGCTTTGCTTTATCAATTGCAGCATATTTTTCCAATTTACCATAAATACGCATTGCTCTATTTAATTCGATTTCACATAATTCTTTTATTTCTTCTTTAAATTCTTTAGTTATTTCTAAAATTTCATATTCCATTTTAGGTAATCCGACATCAGCTATTATTTTTTCTTGAAAATCAATTAATTCTTTAATAGCTTCGTGCCCAAACATTAAAGCTTCTAACATTAGTTCTTCGTTTACTTCTTTAGAGCCTGCTTCAACCATGTTAATGGCATCTTTCGTTCCTGATACTGTTAAATCAATATCTGATGTTTCAAGTTCAGATGGAGTTGGATTAATAATAAACTTTTTATTTATATATCCAACTTTTACACCAGCAATTGGTCCATTGAAAGGAATTGCTGAAATAGCTGTTGCTAAACTAGATCCAAACATAGCCGTTAATTCTGGAGAATTATCCGTATCAACTGATAAAATTGTATTAACAATTTGTACTTCATTTTTAAAATCACTAGGAAACATTGGTCGCATTGGACGATCAATCATACGTGCTGCTAAAGTAGCCGCATCCGTAGGTCTTCCTTCTCTTTTAATAAACCCTCCGGGTATTTTACCAACAGAATACAATTTTTCTTGATAAATGACCATTAATGGAAAAAAATCAGATAATATATTAGCTTCCTTTTTTACCACAGCTGTTGTAAGTACAACAGTGTCACCATATCTAACTAAAACTGAACCATTTGCTTGTTTAGCCATTTCACCATTTTCAACAGTTATTATTTTTCCCCTAAAATTCATTTCATATATTTTTTTCATTATTTACCTCCTTATATTTTATAAACAAAAAGCACCCAAAAAAGAGTGCCTACTATATCTTATTTTCTTAAACCTAAGCTTTTAATAACATTTCTATATCTAGTTACATCTGTTTTAAATAAGTAAGATAACAAATTTTTTCTTTGTCCAACTTTTTTAAGTAATCCTCTTCTAGAATGAAAGTCATGTTTGTGTTCTTTTAAATGTTCTGTTAAAGTACTGATTTCTTCAGTTAATAAAGCTATTTGAACTTCGGCTGAACCGGTATCATTTGTTCCTCTAGCATATTTTTTGACGATTTCTTCTTTAACATCTTTTGTTAATGCCATGTTTTTCTCCTTTCAAAATTCGCTTAAGCCTAGATAAGAGTTGAGATTTCTCTAATCCAAGAATTAAGTACATTGTTAATATACACTGTTTTTTTATAGATTGCAAGCATTTTTACTTATTTTGATCAATCCATTTTTCTATTTCTATTTGTGGCATAAATCCAGAAGTTTGTGCTAATAATTTACCATTACTATAAAGTAATAAAGTTGGAATAGTCATTATTCCTAATGTTTGTGCTAAAGTTTGATTATCATCAACATTTATTTTGGCTATTTTAAGTGCACGACTATCACCTAATTGTTCTAAAACTGGCCCTAACATTTTACAAGGTCCACACCAATCAGCAAAAAAATCTATTAGGACCAAATCGTTATTAATTGTATTAGAGAATTCTTTGGCATTTATATGTAATATACTCATATTATTCCTTTCTATATTGACTTAATATTGTTTCAATATTTTCTATTTTTAATTTGTCTTTCAATACTAATTTGTCAACAGATTCAACGGTTATTACTTTATATTTTAAGAAAACGTTTAATGCTTCTTTATTAAATTCTCTAGCATCAGTACTCTCTTCATATTTATTCTTTAAATTAGAAAATTCATTAAATACATCAGTTGTTTTTTTTGAAATATTAGTAAGAATTGGTGTATTATTTAAAATTGGTTGACGATATTTTGATTCATTAACAAAATCAAGATTAAAAATCGGTAAACTTATGACAAATAAAATTACATAGACAATTACATAATATTCAATTAAACCAACAATTAAGCCAGCTATTTTAGAAGGAATTCCTAAAATAATCGTCATATTTAATATTTTTTCAAAAATACTAGTAGCAAATATAACCAATTTCAAAATAATTGAAAGCAGTGCAAGAACAATTAAAAAAGCAATTATTTCATAAAGCAAAATATTAAATACTGTTACACCTTTTAAAATGCCCCAAAAATTAAAAAAAGGTAAATTTTGGTACATTAGTTCTGATAAAGGATTTTTCAAAATAAAGGCTAGTATTATTACAGCTATAAAACCAATTGAAGTAGCTAAGGATTTAGTTAATCCTCTTTTAAAGCCAATCACGGCTCCTAGTCCTAATAATAAGATTATGCAAACATCAATTATATTCATACATTCACCTCAACTAATTTCTACATCTATTTTAATTATATCACAAATTATAAAAAAATTACCTTTTTTATGATAAAATGTACATAAGGAGTTGATTAATTTGACGATTACTTTAAAAGTCAGTCCTAATACTAAAGAAAAAATGATTGAATATTTTTTAGAAAAGAAAAGAGAAAAAACACCACAATATGCTGTTTTTCAAGCTGATGAAATGGATACTGTGATAACTTTATATGAATCAGGAAAAGCCGTGTTTCAGGGTATAAGTGCTGATGTCGATGCTAATATGTGGAAAGAAATGGAACAACACTTAAATCCTACTAAAAATATTGAAATTAGTAATAGTGAAAACAAAGAGGCAAAAGAGAAAAAAGAATTAATTATTGATTCTAAAATTTATCATTCAACTAGCATTGGTTCTGATGAAGTTGGAACTGGTGACTATTTTGGACCAATTGTTGTTAGTGCTGCTTATGTAAAAAAAGAAAATATTGCTTTTTTAGAAGAACTAGGAGTTAAAGATTCTAAAAAATTAAGTGATGAAAAAATATTAGAGATTGTTCCAATTATTATTAAAAAAATTCCTTATAGTAGTATTATATTAAATAATAAAGAATATAATGAAAAATATAGTAAAGATATAAATATGAATAAATTAAAAGCAATTCTTCATAATAAGGTTTTATCTAATTTAATAAATCAAAATTTAGGCTATGATTATATCGTAGTTGACCAATTTGCCCAACCTTATGTTTATTTTAATTATTTAAAAGAAAGTACACAAGTTGTTAGAAATATTACTTTTCTAACAAAGGGTGAAGATAAATGTTTAAGTGTTGCTTGTGCTTCTTTAATAAGTAGATTTATTTTTATTAAAGAATTTGATAAGTTGGGTGAAACCATTGATATGTTTTTGCCTAAGGGTGCTTCTAATTATGTTGATGAAATTGGTGTTAAAATCGTTAAAAAATATGGTATTAATAAGTTAAAAGATGTAGCAAAAGTAAATTTTAAAAACACAGATAAGATAATTGAATTAATGAAATAAAAGTATCACCGATACTTTTTATTTTATATAATCAAATATTATATTAGAATTAAGTTTGTTATTAGTAGATATATTAGTATATCATTAATAGTTTGACTTTTGTTTTACCTTTTTATGTATTTACTGTTTTATCAAAGGTTTTCAATACATGTTTAGATTAATAGTATTATATTGCTATAATCTACTATAATTATCATTATTCATCAATACTAACTGAAAATTTTTCCGTTTATTATTTATCCTTCTCAATTAATATTTCACCCGTCATTTCTAATGGAATAGATATATTTTTTAAAGATAATAAAGTTGGAGCTATATCTCCTAACTTACCATTTTTTACTTTAATATTTTTATCAGTAATAATAAAAGGGACTTTACTTAAAGAATGTGATGTAACAACTAATCCATTTTTATCAAGCATATAATCTGCATTTCCATGATCAGCAGTAACAACTAAAATTCCACCTATTTCTATTACTTTATGATATATTTTACCTAAACAAATATCTAAATTTTCAAGTGCTTTTACTGTTGCTTCTAGATTTCCCGTATGTCCTACCATGTCACCGTTAGCAAAGTTTAATATGATATAATCATAATTTGTATTTTTTAATAATGTATCAGTTATTTCATAAGCACTCATTTCTGGTTTTAAATCATATGTTGAAACATCAGGAGATTTAATTAATATTCTTTTACTGCCTCTTAATTCTTTTTCAAGGCCACCATCAAAAAAATAAGTAACGTGAGCATATTTTTCTGTTTCAGCAATTCTTAACTGCGTTAAACCTAAATTACTAATATATTCTCCAAAGGTGTTTTTTAATTCCTCTAATTTAAAAGCATATGTGCTTACTACTTCATCACTTACTGGCATCATTGTTAATAATTTAATGTTTTCTAAATTTTGTTTTATAAAGCCTTTAAAATTTGGATTAGATAAAGCACTTGGTAATTCTCTTAAGCGATCTGGTCGGAAATTGAAAAATATGATGCCATCATTATCTTTTATCGTTCCTTTTTTATCAATTATAGCCGGTATTACAAATTCATCATCGATGTTATTACTATAATTATGTTCAATTACTTCTTGATAATTATTGTATTCTTCACCAATTCCTAAAGTTAAATTATCGTATGCCTTTTTAACACGATCATATCTATTATCACGATCCATTGCATAATATCTTCCTGATATAGTCGCAATAGAACCAAGCCCAATTTCATCTATTTTGTTTTGTAATTGCTCTAAATATTTCAAAGCAGCCTTTGGCAAGGTATCTCTTCCATCTAAAAATGAATGAATATATAATTGAGTAATATTATTTTCTTTAGCCATTTTAATTAAAGCAAATAAATGTTCAATTGAAGAATGAATTCCACCATCACTTAAAAGTCCTAATAAATGTAGTGAGCTATGATTAGTTTTAACATGTTTCATTACTTCTAAAATATTTTGATTCTGATAAAAACTTTTATTTTTTATTAATTCGTTAATTAATTGAAGTGACTGATAAACAATTCGACCAGCACCGATATTCATGTGTCCTACTTCACTATTACCCATTTGTCCATTTGGTAATCCTACTTCACTTCCACTAGCTTCTAATAAAGAGTTAGGATAATTTTCCAATAAATAGTTAAAATTCGGCATTTTAGCAATTTTAATTGCATTACCTATTTTATTATTTCTTATACCTACTCCGTCTAATATACATAAAATAATTGGTTTCATAATCTATCCTCCACAATTATTATATCACATATTTTTTTAGCATTTATAGTTTTTAATCTTCCTTATAAGGATTTATATGAATGGTTTGATATTTAATTTTTTCATCATAGTTTTTAAGTGATTTTTCTATTTCTTCTAACTGACTATGTGCTTCTAATAATGATAAGTTTTGATCCATACTAACTTCACAAGTTAATTTGTAGTACTGACCAAATTTAAGTAATACTAAACTATCTATGTTTTTTACTAATATATTATTATAAATAATTTTTCTTATATCGGTTAAATAAATATTATTTGTTTCTTGTTCTCCTAAAATAATACTGACATTTTCTTTTAAAATTAAGTAGCCAGTTCTAATTATAAATAATCCCACAATAATTGCTGCGAACATATCAGCATATTTAAATATTTCAATATACTTGCTCAAACATAAAAAAACAGAAGAAACTAATACAACTATTGAGCTTATAACATCAGCACTACTTTCTTTCCCACTTGCAATTAAAATGTTGTTTTTATATTCATTACCCTTTTTTATTATGTATTTTGCTAAAAGTAGTTTAAAAATAATTGTAAATATACTAACAATACCAACTATTAAGCCAATTGTATTGGACTTGTTAGTATCAAAGGAATTCTTAATGAGAACTACCCCTAAAAATATTATTACAGCACCAATTACAATGCTGGTTAAATATTCTAACTTCCCATGTCCATATGGATGCTTACTATCTGGAGATTTATTTGCTAATTTATTACCAATTATAGCAATTATATCTGTTGATAAATCGCTAAAAGAATGAATCCCATCAGCTATTAAGGCACTTGATTTAGCCAAAATTCCTGAAATGATTTTGACAGTTGATAAAATTGCATTAACTATAAAGCTAATTAACATTACTTTAGCTATTTTATTCATGTTTTTCCTCTATTCTTATCTTAATTTTATAAAATTTTTTTAATAGAAAAAGTAGAAAATTCTACTTTAATTTCATTGTTGGGAATAATATAGCTTCTCTAATCGTGTCACAACCAGTTAGCAGCATAACTAATCTGTCAATTCCCATTCCCATACCACCAGCAGGAGGCATACCATATTCTAATGCTTCTACAAAATCCATATCCATTTCATTTGCTTCTAAATTTCCTAATTCCTTTTCTCTTAATTGATTAAGAAATCTTTCATATTGATCAATAGGATCATTCAGTTCGGTAAAAGCATTGGCATATTCACTGCCTAATATAAATAATTCAAATCTTTCAGTAAACCTAGGATCATTTTTATCTTTACGAGCAAGGGGACTAATTTCTAAAGGATGTCCATAAACAAAAGTTGGTTCTATAATTGTTTCTTCAACATATTTTTCAAAAAAAGCATTAACAATATGTCCATATGAAAAATGGTCTTCAATTTCTATTTGATGTTTTAAAGCTAAATCTTTGGCATCATTTAAACTCATATTCTTAAAAAAATCTATTCCAGTTACATTTTTTATTGCTTCCACCATATGAATTTTTTTAAAGTTTGGAGCTAAAGAAATTGTATGATTTCTAAATGTTACTTCATATGTTCCAAGTACTTTTAAAGCGACATTACTAATTAGTCCTTCTGTTAAATCCATCATTCCTTGTAAATCGCTATATGCCTTATAAACTTCGATTGTAGTAAATTCAGGATTATGATTTTTATCCATTCCTTCATTTCTAAATAATCTTCCTATTTCATAAACAGCATCCATTCCGCCAACTAGTAATCTTTTTAAATTAAGTTCTGTTGCGATTCTTAAATACATATTTATATCTAAAGTATTATGATGTGTAACAAATGGTCTAGCAGATGCTCCCCCTAGTACAGTCCCAAGTACAGGAGTTTCTACTTCTACATAATTCAAATTGTCTAAATAAGATTGAATTGCTCTTATTATTTTAGGTCTTAAAAAGGCAATTTTTCTTGATTCTTCGTTCATTATTAAGTCAACATAGCGTCTTCTAAATCTTTCCTCTGTATCAGTTAATCCGTGAAATTTTTCAGGAAGTGGTTTTAAAGCTTTTACTAAATGTGTATATTTTATTACTCTAACACTAATTTCTCCCATATCTGTACGCATTACGGTTCCTTCAATTCCAACAATATCTCCTAAGTCAGATTTTTTAAATATCTCATAAGCGTCTTCACCAATAACATCTTGTCTTACATAAAGCTGAATTTGTCCATCTTTATCTTGAATATGCATAAAACCAACTTTACCTTTGCCTCTTTTTGTCATAATTCGACCAGCAACGATTACATGATTTTCTACATCATGTAATTCTTCTTTAGTTTTATCAATATATTTTTCTTTTATTTCTAAAGAATTATTAGTTACATCAAATTTTTGCCCAAAAGGATTAATTCCTAATTCAACTAATTCTTTAGCTTTTTCTCTTCTTACTAATTCTTGCTCTGTAAATTCTCTCATTTTTCCACCTCAATAACGGAAGTTCCAGTTATTAAATCCTGAATTCCCTTTTTGTCTTTTCTATATAATATCATAAAAAGAGTTAAAATTACTAATAATATTTGAATAAAACCAATAATTGATATAATAATAAAATAAATATTAGATGGTAATATATATACAAACATTGAAGATAACATTAATTGCAACAAGCTAGTTGTAATAAAATTCCTTAAAATCATATCTCTAATAGTTAAGTTACCATTATTTTTAACAATTCCAATTTTAATGATTTTTTTGCCAAGTGTTTGTCCATTATTATAAAAAGGAATAATGATATATATACCTAATATGAGTATTAAACTACAAATATTTAATCCAATATTTTCTTTGTCATAAAGTATTATTATTTGTTGATATTCATTAATATACTCTTCTGCTGTTATTTTTTGATTTATATATGAATCTTCGATTTCTAATAATTGATTATTTAAATTATTTAATTCTTCCGATTTAGGTAGCATTGTTTCTATTAATAGCATTGCAGAAAAAAATATTAAAAAATCAATTACATAAGCTAACAATCTTTTTTTAAATTTTACCATTTATTTTCTCCTTATAATTATTTAATAGGTTGAATAGTTCTTCAATCGTTTTTGTTAAACAAGCTTTTTCTTTTAATTCTTTTGCATTTGGTTCTCCTTTAAAATACCAGCCAATATGGCTTCTTATTTCTAATAGTGTTGTTTTTTCGTTTTTTGTTTTTACTAAATAATTAATATGTTTTTTAATTACTTCTATTTTTTCATTAATAGTTACTTTACTGGGTATGATATCATAGTTTATGTAATTGTTAATGTCCTTTATTAACCAAGGATTGCCAAGAATACCTCTTCCTATCATTACAGCATCACAGCCTGTTTCTTCAATCATTCTTTTTGCATCATAACATGTTTTAATATCACCATTACCAATAACGGGAATTGAAACATTTTTTTTAACTTCTTTTATTATATTCCAATCAGATAAGCCACTGTAACCTTGACTTCTAGTTCGAGGATGAATTGTTATTGCACTTGCTCCTGCTTGTTCTATTATTTTTGCGATTTCTACTGCATTGATACTAGTTTTATCCCAGCCACTTCTTATTTTAACTGTTATTGGTATAGGAACTGCTTTTACTACTGCTTCAACAATTTCTTTTACTTTTATTGGATTTTTAAGAAGTGCACTTCCTGCTAAAGATTTTTCAGCTACTTTAGGAACAGGGCATCCCATGTTAATGTCAATAATATCTGGCTTCATTGTTTTATATATATATTTAGCAGCAATAACAAATGATTCTTTATTGCTTCCAAATATTTGTTGACTAATTGGTCTTTCATAATCTGTCATATAAAGCATTTCAATTGTTTTTTGATTTTTATACATAATTGCTTTATCACTTACCATTTCGGCAACAATTAATCCTGCTCCCATTTCTTTACAAATAGTTCTAAAAGCAGAATTTGAAATTCCAGCCATTGGAGCAATAACTATATTGTTTTCTATTTCGATATTTCTTATTTTAAACACTTTATCACCTTATTTAAATATTATACACTATTTGAACAGAAAAAAAAGGATTACATTTTACTATTCTTAAAATATTGCTGATTTCCATTATTAAACCTTAAGCTTAATTTTAACAATATCTCATTATATTCTGATTGTATTGTTATTTCTGTTAATTCAATACATTCAAAAAAGTAGATAACATACATCTTTTTCATACACAGTTTGCAAGAATAATTATCAAAATCACATTTAAAAATTAGTTGTTCAATTTCTTTTACCTATGTAATTTTGTAATAAATTCTTAACTATTTTCTTAATCTTCAACTATTTTTTTATTTATTAATATCATAAAAAGCTTAAATATATAAAAAGCTTACTAATGTAAGCCTTTAATTAAAATAAACAAGATCCTAGTATAATTGCAAGTAAAATATATAATACAATTATAATTATATAATTACAACCACACGATTTTTGTGGATGACTGCACCCAGTTGTTTGTGTATTCATACATTGCACCTCCTTCTAAATGTAAGCTCCAAGTATGATAATTAATAAAATAAATAAAACTAATACAATAGCAGCACCTGAAACACCAGTATTACACATATGTCTTTCCTCCTTTTTATCTTTTCATCATATTTTATGGTAAATTAGGATATTGGTGATTACTTCTATTTAAAATATTGTTTTTTTTTGTTTTTTTTGTTATTATTATATATGACGATGAAGGGAGAAAAAGATGAAAAAGAAATTAATCGTTTTATGTTTATGTGGAATGCTATGTCTATCAGGTTGTAATAAGAATGTTTCCAAATTAGCCGATGGAAAAGAAATTGTTGCCGAGCTTGAGGGTAAGCAAATAACTGCAGAAGATTTATACAATGCTTTAAAGAAAGAAGGAGGTTCAACTACTCTAATTAATTTAATTGATAATTATATCACTTCAAAAGAATTTACTGATGAAGATGGTGCAAAAGCTTATGCTGAACAGCAATATAAATATTTGAAAAGTCAATATGAAGCTAATAAGACTGATTTAGATAAAGAAATTTTAAAGTATTATGCTAGTGTTCAAGCTTTTAAAGATATGATTATAAAAGATTATAAAAGTTCTAAAGTAGCTGAAAAATATTTAAAAGAAAATTTAACTGATAAAGAAATTAAAGAATATTATGAAAAAGAAATTTTTGGTAAAATGACTGTTCGTCATATTTTAATAACTTCTGATGCTAAAAGTGATGCTACTGATGAGGAAAAAGCTAAGGCCAAAAATGAAGCTTTAAATAAAACAAAAGAGCTAATTAAAAAATTAGATAATGGAGCTGATTTTGCTACACTTGCAAAAGAAAATTCTAAAGATGGTACAGCTAGTAATGGTGGTTTATATGAAAAATTTGAAAAAGAAAACACTGATGCTGCTTTCTGGCAAGCATCTTATAAACTAGAAAAAGATAAATATACAAAATCTCCAGTCGAAAGTCAATTTGGCTATCATATTATTTATAAAATTAGTGCTGAAGATAAACCTTCTTTAGAAAATTCTAAAGATAAAATTATTGAAGCTTTAATTGACAAAAAAATAAATGAAGAAAATGCTGTTGCTAAAAACTGGGTCAAAATTAGAGAAAAATATAAACTAAATATTCTTGAGACAACCATCAATGATTTTTATAAGGATACTATAAAAAAATTAAAATAGGAGTTATTATACTCTTATTTTAATATTTCATTAATACTTTCTATATCAAATCCTTTTTGATATAGTTTTTCTTTGATTTTATAAATTAATTCATTTCCTTGGTACTTTTTGGACAATTTACTATATATTTTATCATATTCACTTTTAATAATATTGTTATTATTAAATGATTGATTATCTAATATAGAAATAATTATATTTTTATCATAACCTAAATTAACTAATTCATATAATAACTTCTGTTTAAATATATAATCAGAGTATTTATGATTTAAGTTTGCTT
>JAVWDK010000016.1:0-14537 GCA_036642175.1 Bacilli bacterium | reverse complement strand
TATCACCAGCAATTTTACTTGTTTTTTCATCAAAATAAGTTGGATTAACTGTTTTAATATCATTAATAGCATTATTTATTTCAGTTGCCGTTATATTTTGCTTAGTAGTTATTTTATTAATTACATTATCAACACTTTAAATCTGTTTTTTTAGTCGCATTGTTCCTATTAATATTTCATTCCTTTTTTTGTTATATAGTCTTGAATTAGAGAAATTTGATAATTATTGGAATAAACACTTATCGTATTTAACATATCTTCGTCTTTATTTATCCAGATTATCTTTTAAGTTTTGAAATTTTATATCTAGGTTTTTAAATATTTCTTTCATTTCCATTAATTTTTTTTTTCATGATAATTTACTTTTTCATTTCACATTATCCTGTAATTTTACAATCATATATAGATTTTTTTTGTAATTTATGATAAGCTATTACAAGTTTGGATGTGATAATATGTTAAAAGTAAGTAATGTTGAACTTCGGTTTAATACTAGAATCTTATTTGATAATGTAAATATGGAATTTAAAGATGATAATTGTTATGGCATAATAGGCGCTAACGGAGCTGGAAAATCAACTTTTTTAAAAATATTAAGTGGCGAAATAGAGTCAACTAAAGGAGAAGTTATCTTAGGCAAAAATGAAAGAATATCAGTTTTAAAACAAAATCATCATGAATTTGATGAATTTAATGTTTTAGATACTGTAATAATGGGAGATTCTTTATTATATAATATAATGAAAGAAAAAGATGCTATCTATATGAAATCTGATTTTTCAATTGCAGATGGAATGAGAGTTGCCGAATTAGAAGAAAAATTTGCGGCAATGAATGGTTGGCAGGCAGAAAGTAATGCCGCCTTACTTCTTTCTGGTCTAGAAATAAAAAACGAAAAATTAGTTGTAAAAATGAAAGAACTAAAAGATAGTGAAAAAGTAAAAGTATTATTAGCTAGAACTTTATTTGGTAATCCTGATATTCTTTTATTAGATGAACCAACTAATGGGCTTGATACCAAAAGTAAAATGTGGTTAGAAGAATTTTTAATTAATTTTAAAAATACTGTTTTAGTAGTATCACATGATCGTCACTTTTTAAATAAAGTGTGTACTCACATGGTTGACATTGATTACAATAAAGTAACTTTATTTGTTGGCAACTATGATTTTTGGTATCAAACAAGTGAATTAATTCAAAGACAATTAAAACAGTCAAATAAGAAAAAAGAAGAAAAAATAAAAGAATTAGAAGATTTTATTAGAAGATTTAGTGCTAACGCATCAAAATCAAAACAAGCAACATCAAGGAAAAGATCTTTAGAAAAAATTGAACTAGATGAAATAAGAGCATCAAGCAGAAAATATCCTTATATTAACTTTGAATTAGAAAAATATTTAGGAAAAGAAGTAATTACATTAGAAAAAATAAACTATAGTATTGATAATAAAATAATCTTAAAAAACTTTAATTTAACCATTAGACCAGATGATAAAATTGCTTTAATAGGTAATAATGAAATTGCTAAGACTGCTTTGTTAAATATTATATCTGGTAATATTAAGCCAGATAGTGGTACAGTAAAATGTGGTTCGAGTGTAAAAATTGCCTACTATGAAAAAAATCATGAACGGTATTTTAATGAATCAATTAGTTTAATTGATTGGTTAAAACAGTTTTCAATTATAAAAGAAGAAAATTTTATTAGAGGGTTTCTTGGAAGAATGCTCTTTTCTGGTGAAGAATCTTTTAAAAAAGTAACTGTTTTATCAGGTGGTGAAAAAGTGAGATGTATGTTTTCTAAAGTAATGCTTGAAAAAGGAAACGTTTTATTACTTGATGAACCAACTAATCATTTAGATATAGAAGCAATTACAGCTTTAAATGAGGGATTAAAAAAATATACAAGTGCTTTAATCATTTCTACATTTGATCAAGAAATTATTGAAAGTGTAAGTAATCGATTAATTGAGATTAAAAATGACGGAAGTCATGCGGATAAACAAATATCATATGAAGAGTATATCAATAAATTTGGATTAGACGAAATCTAATCTTTTTTTATAAATTCCTTTCAAAAAGATTATAAATAGTGTAAAATATAAATATAAGTATAGGAGGACATCATGGGATTATTTGATAAATTTAAAAATATTTTTGTTAAAGATAAAGATATTGAACAATATGACAAAGGATTAGAAAAAACCAGATTAGAAATCACTTCTAATTTAAAATTTTTATCAAAAAAACATAAAAAAATAACAGAAGCTTATTTTGATGAATTAGAAGAAATATTAATAATGGCTGATATTGGGGTTAATACCGTGACAGAATTTATAAATAAATTAAAGAAAAGAGTTAAAAAAGAAGAAATTATAAACACAGAAGACTTAATTGAAATAATCATTGATGTAATGTTTATTATATATGTTAATAATGAAGTTATTGTAAATAAAATTAATTTTGCTAAAGAAGGACCAACTATTATTTTACTCATTGGTGTTAATGGGGTAGGAAAAACAACCACTATTGGTAAAATTGCTTATCAATTAATAACTCAAAATAAAAAAGTATTATTAATTGCTGGAGATACTTTTAGAGCTGGTGCTATTGAACAATTAGAAGAATGGGGGAAGATAGTAAATACAAAAGTAATGTCAAAAATAAATGCTGATCCTGCTAGTGTAATTTATAATGGAATTGATACAGCTATTAAAGAAAATTATGATATTGTATTAATTGATACAGCAGGAAGACTTCAAAATAAGACAAACTTAATGAATGAATTAGGAAAAATAAATAAAGTAATCAGTAACCTAGTACCAAATGCTCCCCATGAAACATTGCTTGTAATTGATGCAACAACTGGTCAAAATGGAATAAGCCAGGCCAAAAGTTTTAAAGAAATAACTAATGTAACAGGAATTGTTTTAACTAAATTAGATGGAACGGCTAAAGGTGGAATAGTTTTAGCAATTAAAGAAAATGTTGGAATACCAGTAAAATATATTGGACTAGGAGAAAAAAAAGAAGACTTAAAAACTTTTGACATCGAAAAATATATCTATGGATTATTTAAAGATTTAATAGGAGAAAAGAATGAAAGTAAAAAAAATGACTAAGAAACAAAAAATAACTGATATGATTTTTTTGATTGAAATTGTATTATTGATATGCTTAATACTATTTTCTATATTAGGATTATTTGTGAATGAATTGCAAATAATTGCCAAAATAATTCTTACTGTAATATTATTAATAATGGGAATTAACGGAAGGAAAACCAATCGCAAATTATTAACATATTTATATTATTTTTCTAGTTTTTGCTCACTAATTAACGTGATTGTTGGCATAATAAATGGATAATCGATTATATAATATTAATCTGTATGATTATTATAGTGAATTATTAACTGAAAAACAAAAAAATTATTTTGAAGATTATTATTTTAATAATTTGACTTTAGCTGAAATAAGTGAAAATAATGAAATAAGTCGTAATGCTGTTCACAAACAAATAAAAGAAGCCGAAAAAAAGATAAATTTTTATGAAGAAAAATTAAAATTATATGAAAAATCAATTAAAATCAAAGAAATAATTAAAGATTATGAAAATAAAAATAAAATAGAAGAATTAATATGAGGTAACCAATGTTAGGAAATATTATATATATAAATGATAACTATGCACATATTGAAATACCTTTAGGAACACCTATTTCAACTAATCTAATGAATATGCACGTTATATTTGAAGATGAAAAAAAGAAAATATTAGGTGAAGTGGAAGACACTAGTAAAGAATTAATAAAAGTAAGATTTTTAGGTGAAATAGTAAATGACCGATTTATTGGTGGTGTTATTAGAAAACCCGCTTTGTCAGCTACTTTAAGAATAATTTCTAAAGAAGAAGTAAGATTAATTGTTGGTGATGGTGGAAAAGATTCAATTACTCTCGGAGTTAGCCCTTTATATGATGATTATCCAATTACTGCTAATATCAATGATTTATTTAGTAATCATATGGCTATATTTGGTAATACAGGTAGTGGAAAATCATGTGGAGTAGCTAGAATTTTACAAAATGTATTTATGAATAAAAGTTTTATTCCATATAAAGCCAACTTTTTAATTTTTGATGCATATGGAGAATATCATAATGCCTTTAAAAACATTAATCAAGTTAACCCTAATTATAATTTCAAATTTTATACAACCAATAAAGAAGAAACTGATGGATCGCCATTACAAATACCAGTATGGCTACTTTCAATAGATGATTTTGCATTATTACTTGGAGCAGAAAAACATTCTCAGTTACCAATTATTGAAAAAATGCTTAAATTAGTAAGAATTTTTGCTTCTAAAGATAAAATAGCGCAAAATTATAAAAATCATTTAATAGCAAGTGCGATAATGACTATTTTATATACAAATCAAACTTCTTCAAGTAAAAGAAATGATATTTTTTCTATTTTAGCGACTTGTTCAACTAATGAGTTTAATTTAGAAGCTCCAGTACAGGGGATTGGCTATATTAGAAAATTTAGAGAATGTTTTTTAATTGATAGCACGGGACAGTTTTCTGAAAGCATTTTATTGACACAATATGTTAATAGTTTCATTAATATTGATTTAGACAAATACGAGGTAAAAGACAATTTATATTTTACTTTAAATGATATTGAAAAAGCACTTAACTTTACTTTAATATCAGAGGGATTATTAAGAAATGAGATAGCTTATAATGAAGCAGTTACATTAAAAGTAAGACTTCATTCTTTAGTAATTGGCGAATATAAAAGATTTTTTGAATATCCAACATTTATTAATTTGGAAAATTATATTGCCAGCATTGTAACTATCAATAGTAAAAAAGCTCAAATTGTTAATTTCAATTTAGAAGATATTGATGATACTATCGCTAAGGTAATTACAAAGATTTATGCACGTTTGTTATTTAATTTTACAAAAAAGTTGGTTAACCGTGCTTCTATTCCTTTTCATTTGTTTTTAGAAGAATCACATCGTTACGTTCAAAATGATAATGATAAATTTTTGATTGGCTATAATATATTTGAAAGAATAGCTAAAGAGGGAAGAAAATATGGACTTGTTTTTAATTTAATAAGTCAAAGACCAGTTGAGATAAGCGAAACGGTTATTTCACAATGTACTAATTTCTTCATTTTTAAAATCACTCATCCTAGAGATCTTGAATATATAAAAAAAATGCTTCCTAATGTTAGTGCTGAGGTAATTGAAAAGCAAAAGAGCTTGCAACCAGGAACTTGTGTAGCTTTTGGAAAGGCTTTTAAAGTTCCAATGATTATTAAAATGCCAATGCCAGATCCTGCTCCACAGAGTAGTAATTGTGATGTGTTTAAAAATTGGCAGGTTAATCAAAGATAATTAATTTTATCTTTTTTCTTATTACTAACTATATTATTACATAATATTTTTAACAAATAGGAAAGTCTTTTTTATAAAACAAACGTTCACAACTTCTTTACTATTGTTTGAAAATGTATTATAATTTATATAGGATGTGATATATATGGTAGCTGAAGTATTAGTAGAAATCAAAGCAAAGCAAATTGACAAAACATTTACATATATAATTCCTTTGCAATTTGTTAATCAGATAAAAGCTGGCGTTAGAGTTTACGTTCCTTTTGGAAGGCAAAAACTAGAAGGCTTCGTTTTAAAAATAAGTAATAAAGAAACATATGACTATGAATTAAAAGAAATAATAGATATTATTGACATAGAACCAGTTTTAAATCAGGAAATGATTGAACTTGGAAAAGTAATAAGTAATAAAACATTATCAACATTAATGAGTGCATATCAATGTATGTTACCTAAAGCATTAAAAGCAAAAAATAATTTTCAAGTAAATAAAAAATATCAAACTTATTTAGAAATAACCAATGAAAAAGTAATTAGTCCTTTAACTTTAAAACAAACAGAATTATTAAATATTATTAAAGTAAAAAAAATCACTAAAAAAGAAGCTAAAACTATATCTTTATGTGCTCTTAAAAAATTATTAGAATTAAATCTTGTAAAAGAAGTTAAAGAAGAAATATATAGAATAGATAATACAAAAATATTTTCTGATAAAAAAATCATCTTAAATGAAGAACAAACTATCGCTGTCAACGAAGTGAAAAACAATCTAAATAAATATACACCTTATTTACTGTTTGGTGTAACAGGTAGTGGTAAAACTGAAGTCTATATGCATATTATAGCAGAAGTTTTAAATGAGAATAAAGAAGTAATTGTCTTAGTACCAGAAATTAGCTTAACGCCACAATTAGTAGATACTTTTAAAGCACGATTTGGAGATATTGCCATATTACATTCTAGGCTTAGTGATGGAGAAAAATATGATGAATGGCGAAGAATTTTAAAAAAAGAAGTCAATATTGTTGTTGGTGCTAGAAGCGCAATATTCGCTCCATTTACTAATTTAGGTTTAATAATTATTGATGAAGAACATTCTATTACCTATAAGCAGGATAACAATCCACGCTATAATGCTATTGATATTGCTTTATTTAGAGCTAAAAAGTATAATATACCAGTTGTTATGGGAAGTGCAACTCCTTCAATTGAAAGTTATACAAGAGCGCTTTTAAAAAATTACAAATTATTAACTCTTAAAAACAGAGTTAATAAAAATATGCCTACAATTGATTTAATTGATATGAAAGAATCAATAAAAAAAGGAAATAGATTACTCTCAAAAGAATTATATAACAAAATAATTGATCGATTAAATAAAAATGAACAAATAATTCTTCTTTTAAATAGAAGAGGATATTCTACTGTTATTACTTGTCAGGATTGTGGTTATGTTGATAAATGCCCTAATTGTGATATTCCTTTAACTTATCATAAATCATCAAACACCATGCGTTGTCATTACTGTGGATTTGGCAGTCAATTATTGTTAAACTGTCCTAATTGTAATAGTAAGAATATTAATCAGTTTGGAATTGGAACTCAAAAATTAGAAGAAGAAATAAAAAAAAATTTCATTAATTCTAAAGTAATTAGAATGGATTATGATACAACAACCACAAAAAACTCTCATGAACGAATAATCACGGCCTTTAGAAATAATGAATATAATATTTTAATTGGAACGCAAATGATTTCTAAAGGATTAGACTTTCCAAATGTTACTTTAGTCGGAGTTTTAAATGGTGATGCTTCTTTAAATATTCCGGATTTTAGAAGTGCTGAAAGAACATATCAGTTATTAGACCAAGTAGCAGGAAGAAGTGGACGTGGTTTAAAACATGGAGAAGTTGTTATTCAGTCATTTAATATTGACCATTATAGTATTGTAAAAGCTAGTCGTAATGATTATGTTGGATTTTATAATGAAGAAATTCTTATTAGAAAAAAGCTAAAATATCCACCCTTTTATAATTTAATTTTAATTAAAATACAAGGTGCTAATTATGATGATATTTTAAACGAAGCAAATAAAATAAGAAAATATTTAGAACTTCATATCAAATATTCTATTTTAGGTCCTAGTAGTGCCAATATATTAAAAATAAACAATATATATCATATTCAAATAATAATCAAATATAAAAAAGCTAATGAAATAATTGAATATATAGAATATATTTATAACAAATATAAAACGAATAAAAAAATAATTGTCGATGTTGATTTTAATCCTATAAAAATTTAAAATAATGTGATATTATATATTAAAGGTGAGAATATGAATTTTGAAAATATTGAAATTGAAAAAAAAATAAAAATAGTCTTTATGGGAACTCCACAATTTTGCATTCCAGTGATAGAATCTTTAGCAAAGCAATATAATGTTAGGGCAATTATTACTAAGCCAGATAAGCCAGTAGGAAGAAAAGGTAACTTAGTAAGCCCTCCAGCAAAGAAATTTGGCAATGATAATAATATTCTTGTATTTCAGCCAGAAAAAGTTGATTTAATTACTGAAGAAATAAAAAGCTTAATGCCAGACGTTATTATTACTTGTGCTTATGGTCAAATAATATCTAAAAATATTTTGGATATTCCTAGGCTAGGTTGTATAAATGTTCATGCTTCATTATTGCCAAAATTAAGAGGGGGAGCACCAATTCATCGTGCAATAATGAATGGATTTAGTAAAACTGGAATAACAATAATGTATATGAATGAAAAAATGGATGATGGTGATATCATTGCTCAGCAAGAAGTTATAATAGATGAGTTTGATACCGCTTCATCATTACATGATAAATTAAGTATTGTTGGTAGTAATTTGTTAATGAAAACTTTGCCCGACATTATTTTAGGAACTAACGAAAGAATTAAACAAGATAAATCACAAATGTCATTGGCTCTTACAATAAAAAGAGAAGATGAAAAAATAAATTTTTCAAAAACTAAAAGAGAAGTTTACAATCAAATTCGCGGTCTTAACTCTTGGCCAGGTGCTTATTGTCTATTTGAAGGAAAAATCTTAAAAGTATTTGAATGTTATCAAACTAATAATTATTTTCAAACAATGTTTGATGGACAGATAACTAAAATATATGATGATGGAATAGGTGTAAAAGTATCAAATGGAGAAGTGGTTTTTACTAGTGTTCAATTAGAAGGAAAAATAAAAATGAGTGCAATACAATTTGCTAATGGAATAAAAAATAAAATAGAATTAATTGGGAAAGTATTAGATTAGGTGCATTATGAAAGATAATAACTTGAAAGTATTATTAAAAGATTCTAAAACAAAATCAATAATTTTATTGTGTTTGTACTTATTTATGATGAGCATATTAATTATTATAGTTAGACTTAATCCTAAGAAAGTAGTAGAACCTAGCATTCCTGTTGATTCAATTAAAGCTATAGAAAAGTTAAAAATTTTTACTAACTATCAGTATGAATATTTAATTAATTATAATGAAAAAAACAGTACATTTATAGGAACAAGATATAATGAAGAAGAAATATTTATGTATGATAATAAAAATTACTATTTAAAAGGATTACTTCTTTATGAAATTAATAATAATAAAATATCACCTACTACTCAGGAATTCGACATTAGAAACTTTAGAACTGAAAATATCTATCTTTTAATTAATAATATTAAACCAACTTTAGAATTAGAAATAGAAGGAGTTAAATCCAAAGAATATTATATTCATAAAAATAATCTAAAAATAACTACTTATGAAAAAGATAATATAATTAATAAAATAGTTCTATTTTATATAGATAATAATGTCAATTGCACAATTCATTTAACTAATGTAGGAAAAATAACATCACTAAACACTAATTTTGAATTAGAAGAGTAAATCTTCTTTTTAATAGGAGAATTATGAAAAAAATAATATTAATAATAAGCATACTTTTTATAACGGGTTGCACCCAAATAAAAATGCTCGATTTATCAAATAAATCATTAAAAGATATAGAAAAATATGCAGAAATTCATAAAATTAAATTAGAAGTAGCATATCAATATAATGATTCTATTTTAAAAGATAAAGTAATTAGTCAAAATATTTCTAAAAACACAAAAATAAAGAAAAATTCCAACTTAAAAATAGTTATTTCTTTAGGTAAAAATTTAGAACAATTATATAAAGAAAATAATGTTAATGAAATAGGCCGAATTCCAGTTATGATGTATCATGGAATTGAAGATAAAATCAATACTTTTATTGGTGGAAATATTGATAAAGAAGGTTACCAACGAACTAAAAGCGCCTTTATAAATGATTTAGAATTTTATTATAAAGAAGGTTACCGAATGATACGATTAAATGATTACGTTAATGATAAAATTGACGTATCCTTAGGTAAAAGTCCAATTGTTTTAACCTTTGATGATGGCTTAGTTAATAACATTAAAGTAACGGGATTAGATACAAATGGTAATATTATAATAGATCCTAATTGTGCTATTGGAATATTAGAACAATTCAAAAAGAAATATCCAGATTATAATGTTACAGCAACCTTCTTTTTAAATGGATGGTTATTTAGGCAAGAAAAATATAATGAAAAAATATTAAATTATTTGATAGATAACGGATATGACATCGGTAATCATAGTTATAATCACGTCAATTTCAAAAATATTTCATCAATTAAATCAGAAGAAGAAATAGCTAGGGTTTATGAACTATTAGAAAAATATATTCCAAACAAATACGTTAATATCGTTGCTTTACCTTTTGGTTCACCTAATAAAAAAAATCACGACAATTTTTCTCATATAATAATGGCTAATTATAATAATAAAACTTATCATACTATTTCAACCTTACAGGTAGGTTGGGAAAGTGATTATTCTCCATTTAGCTCTAATTTTGATAAAATTTTTATTAAAAGAATTAGGGCATATGATAATAATGGAACTAACTTTGATATAAAGTATAGTTTTGATAAAATAAAATATACTAAATATATTTCTGATGGTGACGTTAATACAATTGTGATTCCAAAAGAAAATAAAATATACTTAAAAGATAATAATACGTTAAAAGTTGTTACTTACTAATTGCAAAGGAGTAAAAGTATGAATAAAGTTGCTTTAGTTACTGGTTCATCTCGTGGTATTGGTAAAAATATTATAAAAAAATTTGCAGAAGAGAATTATGATGTAATTATAAATTATAATAAAAGTGAAAAAGAAGCAAATGAATTAAAAAATCAAATTATTAATAAAAACAAAGTAAAAGTTTTATCTATTAAAGCTGATATTACTAATGAAAAAGAAATAAAAAACATGATTGCCAGAATTGTTAAAGAATTTGGTAAAATTGATGTTTTAGTCAATAATGCTAGTATTGCTTTAGACAATTTAATTGGTGATAAAACTAAAGAAGAATTTATGAAAGTACTTGAAACAAATGTAGTAGGAACTTTCTTGACTATAAAATATGCATCTAAATATTTAAATAATGGGATTATTATAAATATTTCATCAACTGATGCCGTTGATACATTTAATGAATTAAGCATTGACTACTGTGCCTCAAAAGCAGCTATTAATTCTTTAACACAAACTTTATCACTTGCTTTACCAAATATTAAAATAATTTCTTTAATGCCACTTTGGGTTAACACAGATACAATTAAGGAAATGAATCAAAATTATTTATTAAATGAATTAAAAAGAACAAATCAAAAAAGATTATTAGAAGAACAAGAAGTGGCTAATAAAGTTGTTGAATTAGTAAATAGTGACATTTTAAGTGGAAGCATAGTTAGGATGGTAGAGTAAAAATGTATGATATTTTAGGAATAAAAGACGAAATAATTGAAATTACTAATCAAGCTGAAAAAAAATTGCAGAAGCAATTCTCTGAAATTGATAACATAAGCTATCATAACTCTTTAAAAGTATTAAGTGCTTTTAAAGAATGTCGAATAGCTGAAGTTCATTTTAATTCTACAACAGGATATGGATACAATGATATTGGAAGAGATACAATTGAAGAAGTTTTCAAAAAAGTATTAGGTGCAGAGGACGCATTAGTAAGAAGCCAGTTTATATCAGGCTCCCACGCCTTAACAGTTGCTTTATTTGCTTTTTTAAGACCAGATGATATTTTTTTAAGTATTACAGGCAAACCTTATGATACATTAGACGAAGTAATAGGCATTAAAGAAAATTCCAGTTCCTTAAAAGCATTTGGAATTAAATATAATCAAATTGATTTAATTGATAATGATTTTAATTATAATCAAATAGCTAGTTATTTAGAAAAAAATAAAGTTAAATTAATAGAAATACAAAGGTCAAAAGGATATTCAACCAGAAAAAGTATTAGCTTAGAAAAAACAAAAAAAGTTATTGAGTTAATAAAAAAAATTGATAAAGATATAATTATAATGATTGATAATTGTTATTGTGAATTTGTTTGTATGGAAGAACCATTAAAAATAGGTGCTGACATTATAGTTGGCTCATTAATTAAAAATTTAGGTGGTGGCATTGCACCTAATGGAGCTTATATAGCTGGTAAAAAAGAATTAATAAAATTAGCAGGTGAAAGGCTAACTTTGCCTGGAGAAGGTAAAGAAGTAGGCCCTACTTTAGGAATTAACAAACAAATTCTTCAAGGTTTATTTATGGCTCCATCAGTTGTAGCCAGTGCTTTAAAAACAGCTGTTTTAGCAAGTTATATTTTAAAACAAATGGGTTATGAAGTAGAGCCTAATTACAATGATGAAAGAGTAGACATTGTTCAAAATATAACATTTAATGATAAAGAAAAACTAATTAAATATTGTCAAGGTATTCAAAGTGTGTCACCAATTGATTCAAATGTTTTACCAATTCCATCAGCAATGCCAGGTTATGATTCAGAAGTTATCATGGCATCAGGCTCATTTACACAAGGAAGTTCAATTGAACTATCATGTGATGGTCCAATAAGAGAACCATTTATTGCTTATATGCAAGGTAGTTTAACTTATGATTATGGTAAAATAGGAGTAATGAAGGCTATTCAAAGTATCAAAAATATATAATATTATAAAGAAGTTTTTATTTGTTACTATTAAAAACTTTTTTTCCTATTTATAACTAATAACTTCTATTAATTTAGTTAGTAATAAGCAAAAAATCATGCTATAATTATAAAAGAATGAAGGTATTTTATGGAAGAAATAATAGGAAGTCATGTCTCATTTAAAAAGGAAGAACAACTAATAGGAAGTACAATGGAAGCTATTAATTACGGAGCCAACACCTTTATGTTTTACACTGGTGCTCCTCAAAATACCACTAGATATCCAATTGACGAAGAATTTACACGAATTGCTACTGAGCTAATGAAAAAATATAATATTGATAAAAATAACGTTGTAGTTCATGCACCTTATATAATAAACCTTGCTAATAATGGTGATAACTATGATTTTTCAATAAAATTTTTAAAAGAAGAAATAAACAGATGCGAACAACTTGGCATCAAAAAGCTTGTTTTACATCCCGGAAGTCATGTTGGCTTAGGAATAGACTTAGGGATAAAAAACATCATCACAGCCTTAAATAAAACAATTGACTCTAAAACAAAAGTAATCATTTGCTTAGAAACAATGGCCGGAAAAGGTAGCGAAATAGGTTCATCTTTTGAACAATTAAAACAAATAATTGATGGTGTTAATCAAAAAGAAAAAATAATGATTTGTTTAGATACCTGTCACTTAAACGATGCAGGTTATGATGTTACAAATTTTGATGATTTATTAAATCAATTTGATAAAATTATTGGAATTAATAAAATTGGATGTATCCATATAAATGACAGTAAAAATATCAAAGAAGCACACAAAGATCGCCATGAAAATTTTGGTTATGGAATGATTGGATTTGATCAACTAATTAAAATAGTTTATCATAGCAAACTAAAAAATGTTCCTAAAATATTAGAAACACCATATATATCTAAGATTGATAGTGATAAAAATAAAGTTTATCCACCATATAAATTTGAAATAGAAATGATTTTAAATAAAAAATTTAATTCTAATTTATTAAACGATATTAGAGCATACTATAAATAGTTTTGAAACTTATCTTTAAAATAAATATATAGAGCTTCAATTTTTTGATAAGTAAGAGGTTCAACTTGTTCTTTTAGTTCATCAAGAATTCCTCTTGGATTGCCATATACTAAAGTGTGCCAATTTATTTTAACTTTTTCAAAAATTAAGTTCAATTCAGAAGTATTTAATATTATTCCATTTTTTAATGCAAAATTATTAACATCATTTAAAGTCATTCTTTCAACATACTCATTAAGTAATTTTTCAATCATATTTTCACCTAATAAATTATATGTTTTATAAATAGAATAATGTAATATAGTAGTAATAAAATAATAAGGGAGGTCTAGTTATGCAAGAATTAAAATATGCTTATAATACACTAAATCCTTATATAAGCACTAGGACATTAATGGTTCATTATAATAAACATTATTTGAATTATATAAATATAGTAAGCAAATTAATAAAAGAAAATAATCTTATTAATGTTTTAAATAATATTCAAAATTATGACTTAAATAAAAGAGATATAATTATTTATAACATTGGTGGAGTTTTAAACCATGAATTATATTTTAATAGTATGAATCCAAACAACAATCATACTCCTATAGGAGATATAAAAACGGCTATTAATGATGAATTTGAAAATTATGATAATTTTATAATTAAATTTAAAGAAATGGCTAATAATTTAGTCGGATCAGGATACACCTTTTTAGTAATAAATAAAAATAAACAACTTCAAATAGTAAATATGCCTAATCAAGAAACACCATATTTATATAATTTAATACCAATACTTGCTTTAGATTTATGGGAACATGCCTACTATTTGGATTATCAATCTGAGCGTTCAAAATATATTGATGCCTTTTTTCAAATAATTGACTTTGATAATATTAATAAATTATATGAAGAAAATATCAAAAAATAAATTTCAAACTAATATTAAATACTCATATTATAATAAAAGT
>JAVWDK010000015.1:7499-14554 GCA_036642175.1 Bacilli bacterium | reverse complement strand
GAGATTTTACGATAAATACTATTTGTCTTGATAGTAGTGGAAATACAATTGATTTACTAGGTGGTATTAAAGATATAAATAATAAAGTTATTAAAATGATTGGAAATCCTAAATATCGTTTAAAAGAAGATTCTTTACGTATTTTAAGAGCAATACGTTTTGCGACTATATTGGATTTTGAATTAGATAGTAAATTAAGAATATATATTATTAAATATGGTTATTTATTAAAAAAATTATCATATTATCATAAAAAAGAAGAATTAGAAAAAATCTTTTCTAGTTCTAATGCTTTAAAAGGAATTAATTTAATAAAAGAACTGTGTTTAGCTAGTTATTTAGACCTAAAAAACATTAATAATATAGTCATTACATCATCAATTATTGGAATATGGGCACAACTTAATGTTATAGATATATATGAATTTTCATCTAATGAAAAAGAATTAATTAAAAACATTAATGAATTAAGTAATAAAAATATTTTAGAAAATTATAATTTATACCATTATGGTTTATATGTATCTTTAATTGTTGGAGAAATAAAAAATATAGATAAAAAAATGATTGTTTTAAGCTATGATTTATTACCAATTAAAATTAGAAAAGATATTTGTATATCTGGTAAGGAAATAAGTAAGCTATTAAATAAAAAAGAAGGTATTTATTTAAAAAATATTATTACTGATTTAGAAATAAATATATTAAACAATAATTTAAATAATAATTTAGAAGAAATTACCAAATATATCTTAAATAAATATTAATAACTTGATATAATAAATAAGGAGGCAGTTTTATGATGGACAAAGTAATTAATTTGTTAAAAAACAATACAATCATTATTCCTAAATTATTATTAAATAATTATATAAAATTTAATATAACAGATCGTCAGTTAATAATTCTGATTTATTTATTGAATGATGGTGAAACAGTCTATAATCCTAGTAAAATAAGTAAAGAATTAAACATTCCTGTAAATGAAATACTGGATTGTGTAAGTAAATTAGCAGAAAAAGGAATGCTTAAAATCGAAATAAGAAAAATCGAAAAAATGCGTGAAGAACATTTAATAATTGATGATTTATATAAAAAACTTGCTTTTTTATTAGTTAATGAAGAAGAAAAAATATCTAGTAATATTTTCGATATGTTTGAAAAAGAATTTGGGCGAACATTATCACCAATAGAATATGAAATAATATCAACGTGGCTTGAACAAAAAGAAGATGAAGAATTAATTAAACTTGCTTTGAAAGAAGCAGTATTTAATAATGTATCAAGTCTAAACTATGTTGATCGAATTTTACAAGATTGGAAGAAAAAAGGTGTCAAAACTGCTAAAGATGTTGAAAAAGAAAGAATTAAATTTAAAGAAAAAAAAGATACTCCTAAGCAATTATTTGATTACGATTGGTTAAATGAAAACAAAAATAATTAATTATTTAGATGAATTAATACCAAATCCTACTTGTGAATTAAATTATAGTAAAGATTATGAATTATTAATAGCTGTAATGTTGAGTGCACAAACAACCGATAAAAGAGTTAATCTTGTAACTGAAAAATTATTTAAAAAATATAATTCTTTAAATTCTTTGAGTAAGGCTGATTTAAATGATATTATTGATATAATAAAGTCAATTGGAACTTTTAACAAAAAAGCAAAAAATATACTATTAATTGCTAATAAATTATTACCATATGGAAAGGTGATAAATGATCGTATTTTTTTGGAAAGTTTATCAGGAGTGGGAAGAAAGACTACTAATGTTGTATTAAGCATTTTATTTAATGAACAGTGTATAGCAGTAGATACTCATGTGACAAGAGTTGCGTGTAGACTAGGTCTTACTAAAAAAAATGATAGTGTTTTAGAAATAGAGAAAAAATTAACAAAATATTTTGCAAGTGAAAATTTATCAAGAATTCATCATCAACTAGTTTTATTTGGAAGATATTATTGTAAAGCTCAAAAACCCAAATGTGAAGTATGTAAATTAAAAGATATTTGTAATTTGATTAAATTTTAATTTTGTAGTATACTTTGAAAGGTGATAGAAATGGAATATTGGCAGTATATTGTAATAACTGCGATTGTAATTATAATTGCTTTAGCAATTGCTAAAGCAGGTAAAAAAGATTTTAGATTAGATGCAAATAAATTGATTGAATATTTAGGTGGTAAAAACAATATTATTGATTATGAAGTAAATAAGTCAAGATTTATTGTTAGCTTAAACAATATTGAATTAGTTAATAAAGAAGCTATTCAAAAAATGGGAGCTCAAGGAATTGTTGAAATTGAAAATCAATTAAAAATAATTTTGGGTGATAATGCTAATCAATTAAAAAAATATATTGATGAATTAAAGTAGTTATAAATAGCTACTTTCTTTTTTCGACAAAATTCGACAATTTAGCAGTTTATAATAATAGTGAGGTGACAAAATATGACATTTTATGAAAGTATTCTATTAAATATTATATATATAATTTTACCCTTAATCTTATATTTTTTCTTTATAGCATATAACAAAAATATTGATCGTGAGGAAAATAATCTTATTTTAGAAATAGCTTTATTCACATCTTTATATTTTTCTATTAGATTTGGTCAAAATTTAGATTTAACTAAAATAGCTTTAGTAATAAATATACCATTAATAATAGCTTATTTAAATAAAAAAAATATTGCGATAGTCGTGATATCATTTATTTTAATATTATATCAATATAAAGAATTTAATTTGTCTTATATATTTTTATTAATAGAATATGCTATCTATTACTTTATTTATTATTTAGTGCATATTAAAAATAAGGAAAAATTATTTGTAATTATATTTATTATAATGAAAACAATAGCTTTTGTTATTAGTTATAAAAGTATTTTTGATATAAGTATTCAATTTCAAATAATAATATTATTTATAATTGAAACAATTATTGTATTATGGATTTTAGATAAAGCAAGCAATGTTTTAAAATATCATATGACAATTAAAGAGTTAGAGCAGGAAAAACAAATTAGAACATCACTATTTAAAATTACACATGAAATAAAGAATCCTTTAGCTGTTTGTAAAGGCTATTTAGACATGTTAGATATTGATGATTTTGGGCATTGTAAAAAATATATTCCGATTATTAAAGAGGAAATAAATAAAACATTAGTCTTGTTACAAGATTTTTTGAGTTTTACTAAAATAAAAATTGAACCAGAAATATTAGATGTTAATTTATTACTAGAAGAAAGTATTAATAATATAAAACCATTATTAGATGATAAAAAAATTACATTAATTCAAAAAGTAAGTAAAAATGAAGCTTATGTTAATGGAGATTATAATCGTTTATGTCAGGTTATTATAAATATAATAAAAAATAGTATTGAGGCTTTGTCAAATGTTAATAATCCTAAAATAAGTATTTCTTCAATTAAGAAAAAGGAGCAAATTGAAATGATTATTACTGATAATGGTTTAGGAATTGAAAAAAGTAATTTAGAAAATATTGCAAAACCATTTTTTACAACTAAGAAAGACGGAACAGGATTAGGTGTATCAATGTCTTTTGAAATAATAAAAGCTCATAATGGAACAATTGCTTATTTTTCTAAAGAAAACGTTGGAACTAAAGTCTTAATTGTTTTACCAATTGAAAAAGGACTTGATTAATAATCGTGCTGATTAGTATCAAGTTCCTTTAATTTTTCATCATCAATTAAGAAAAAATTATATAAAAGAACATCTTTTGGTGGAGAAACAACAGGATCATCCCAAGTTAAGTCCAAATGGAGCCAAGTGTTGTCTAATTTCACATAATTCCAAATATGCTTTTCACTTGATATTTTGTAATTTTCAATATTAAACTTATTTAAAAATAAAGCCATAGCATCACTATAACCACCACAAATTGCTTTGTTATCAATTAAAGAACCGTTTGCTTTATGAGATTTAAAATCAACAGTGGAGTTGTTTTCTACTTTTTCAGCACTTACTTTATCATAGGATGTATTATTTATTATATAATCATGAATGACTTTTATTTTGTCTCTTTGACTCATGACCTCATTAATGTTGTTTTTTATTATTTCATCGACAGTAGAATTAAGCTGTTTTATTTCATCATTACTGTATAGTTTTTCAATATTTATTTGAACTTTTCCTAAGTTATTGTAATTTAATAATAATCTTTGATAACTATTATATGGATGAACGTAGTTATTAACTTTATTAAACTCATTACTTTGATTAGATAAATATATAACATCATTAAGACAGTTTTCATATTTTGATGTACAAAAGAAAATAACGTTATCCCAGCCCCCATTTAAGGCTGTATAGAATATATTAATGATATCATCTTTATTATTTGGATAGAAATTAGTAACTGTTTTATAATCACTAATAACTGATTTTGTATAGGCATTATTGTCATAAACAACAATTAGTTTATCGTTAATAAAATTTTTCAAAATATATTCAGTAATATTTGTTTGATATGTAAATGCTAAGTAAGCAATGCTACATAGAAATAAAATGGACAATAATTTTTTCATATTTAATTCCCTTCTTCTTATATTTTTACCTAATAATATTATAACAAAATAATAAAAAAAAAGAAGTATAATTACTCCATTTCATTAACTTTTTTGGATAAACGAGATTTATTACGAGCTACAAAGTTTTTAGGTGCAACACCTTTAGATGCAGCTTTGTCAATTCTTTTAATAGCTGTTTTTAAATTATCTTCTGCTTTTACTTTGTCTTTAACTAAAATGGCTTTTTCAACATTCTTCATTGCATTTTTCATACTTGCTTCAAAATTATTATTACTTACTTTTTTTTTCGCAATTTTTCTAACTGCTTTTTTGGCATTTTTCATATTTGGCATAATTTCACCTCCAAGTCATTTACAAGAACTATTTTAACAAATTTTATAATAAAATGCAAGATTTTTTTGATTTTGAACTATAATTTTGAAAAAAATTAAGACAAATGTGAAATATTCTAGCTTATAATGAATTTTAAATTAGAAAATTAGTTCAAATTATCATAAATTATTGTATCTCTAAATGTTTTTGTATATAAATGTTATTTTTATTTCACAATATACTAGGTGATAATATGCATAATATAGATTTAAAAAATTATTCAATTAGAACGGATCTTGCTATTGAAGCGACTTCTAATTTTGAAAATATAAAAAAAGATGAAACAACAATTGATGATGTAAAAATTATAAATATTTATTTGGATGAAAAAAATAGCAAACTTGTTAATAAAAAAATTGGTAATTATACGACAATTGAATTTACAGATATAACAGATTATAATTGTAAAGAAAAAGTTAAAAAAATATTTGGTCAAGAATTAAAAAAAATGTTGGAAAAATTATCAATAAATCAAACTGATGGTTGTCTAATTTTAGGCTTAGGAAATGAAAAATCTACGCCAGATGCTTTAGGACCTTTAGCTATTAATAACATTTTAGTTACTAATCATTTATTTAAAATAGGGCAAGTAGAAGAAGGCTTTAGACCTGTTTGTGCTTTTTCACCAGGAGTTATGGGAACAACTGGAATTGAAACAAGTGACTTAATTAAAGGTGTTGTTGATCAAATTAAACCTGATTTTATTATAGTCATTGATGCTTTGGCTAGTCAGTCAATTGATCGTGTAAATAAAGTTATTCAAATGACTGATACAGGAATACATCCGGGTAGTGGAATTGGAAATAATCGCAAAGAAATTAGTCAAGAAGTTCTAAAAATACCAGTTGTAGCAGTAGGAATACCAACGGTAGTTGATGCTGTTACTATTGTAAGTGATACAATAAATTATATGCAAAAACATTATTCATATATGAAAAATAATATTAAATCAATAAACAAATTAATTCCTTTATCAAAAATAAACTATTTAAAAAAAAAGGTGACCGTAAGTAATGAAGATAAAAAGCAATTACTGGGAATTATTGGTAATTTAAATGATGATGAAATCAGACAACTTGTTTATGAAGTATTAAGTCCAATTGGTTATAATTTAATGGTTACACCAAAAGAAGTTAATTTTGTTATTGAAAAATTAAGTGACATTATTGGAAATGGTATAAACCAAGCCCTTCATAAAAATATTAATAATCTTTAGTAAAACTGTACATGCTAAAATTATCAGTAAAACATAATAAATATATATAAATTTGTAAAAGTTAAATCAAAAAAGAAAGCCGTTATTATATTAACAAATTAAAAACTTTTCTTTTTTTTTATATATTCAAAAAGATGCAAAATCATGTATTTTTTTAAAAAAGCTCTGAAAACAGTAATATTAGTGTTGCTAAAAAATAAAATAAATGATAAAATAAATTTGTACTTGGGTAGGTGATATTATGGATGAAACAAAAATATTTGATAGTGGTAAGTTTCAAGAAGCTTTAATTGAAGAAACAGTTAAAGAAGTTTTTGAAACATTAGAAAATTGTGGTTATAATCCAGTTAATCAAATAGTTGGGTATCTTATAAGTGGAGATCCTGGATATATATCAAGTCATAAAGAAGCACGAAATAAAATTACAAAATTTGATAGAAATCAAGTTTTAGCAGTTATTTTAAAGAAGTTTATGAATAAATGAGATATTTAGGATTTGATTTAGGAACACGTACTCTCGGTCTTTCTATAAGCGATACAACTCACACAATTGCATCAACATATAGTACAATTAGATTTGATGGTGATTATGACAAATTATTAGAACCACTAAAAAAAATAATTGATAAAGAAAAAATAGAAAAGATAATTTTAGGATTACCACGAAATATGAATTATACAATTGGTAATCGTGGAATAGAAACGATTGAATTTAAAAAAAAATTGGAAGAATATTTAAATATTGAAGTAATTATGCAAGATGAAAGACTATCAACGGTTGAAGCAACTAACTATTTATTAGAAGCAGATATGTCACGTAAAAAAAGAAAAAAACACATCGATAGTGTTGCTGCTAATATTATACTTCAATCATATTTAGATAAAATGAAAGGAAAA
>JAVWDK010000015.1:0-7482 GCA_036642175.1 Bacilli bacterium | reverse complement strand
TTTTGTTTACTTTTGAAAGTGATGAGACAAAAAAAAATTATATAGTATATACTGATAATACTACTGATGAAACTGGTAATACAAAGGTATATGCATCAATTTATACACCTGGTAGTGAAGAAACAACTTTATTGCCAATTGAAACTGATAAAGAATGGAAAATTATCGAAACAATTTTAGAAGAGGTTCAATCCGAAGCTAAAAAATCAGTAGAAGGAGATAATGAGCAATAGCTCATTTTTAATGTATGAAGAAAGTAGTAATTGGAATAAGTGCCGCGATATTGATATTTATAGGAGCTTTTGTTATTTTATTTATGATTGAAACTACAGCTGTTAGTCGAGATAAGGAAATAATAGAATTTGAAATTAAAAAGGGAGATACGTATTTATCTTTAGCTTCTTCTTTAAAAGAAAGCAATTTAATTAAATCTGAATTATTTTATAAAATATATATTAAATTAATGAATCCTAAATCAGTTCAAGCTGGTATTTATAATTTATCAGAATCAATGTCAGTAAGTGATATTATAAAAAAATTTGGAAAAGGTAATAATTATAATCCTTCAATTGTAAAGTTTACAATTCCAGAAGGAAAACATTTAGAAAATGTAGCAGAAATTATTGCAAACAAAACTGACCATAAAAAAGATGAATTATTGGAGTTATGGGATAGTTTTGATTTTATTGATGAATTAATTGGTAAATATTGGTTTATAACAGATGATGTAAAGAAAAAAGGAATAAGACATCCTTTAGAAGGTTATTTTTTTCCAGATACTTATGAACTTTTAAATAAATCAATTGATGGAAAAACAATAGCTTATAAAATGTTAGATAAAATGGATAAAGTATTATCTGTTTATAAAAAAGAGATTAAAAATAATGAGTATAGTATTCATCAATTGCTTTCTTTAGCGAGTATTGTTGAACATGAAGCTATATTAGATGAAGATCGAAGTGTAATTGCAGGAGTATTTTATAACCGTTTAAATATTAAGATGAAACTTGAAAGTTGTGCAACAATAGGTTATGCTATAGATGAATGGAAACTGACTTATTCTAAGAAAGATTTAATGGTTGATTCACCATATAATACTTATTTATATGCTGGAATACCTATTGGACCAGGTAATATGCCTGGAGCAAAATCAATAGAAGCAGTTATAAACCCTGCTAAGAGTGACTATTTGTTTTTCTTAGCTAATGTTTGTGATAAAGAAAATAAGAAAACTTATTTTTCAAAAACTTATGCAGAACATATAGAAAAGAAAAAATTGTATTTAACATGTTTTAATTAACATATTTAAAAAAAACATTTATAGTAGTAAATGTTTTTTTTATGATTTAAAGCAGATAAAAAAGACAAAAAATATGCTATAATTTTAATAGGGTGAAGTATTTATGCTTGAAAAAATCGAAAAATATGCAAAAGAACATAATATTCCAATAATGGAAAAGTCGGGTATTAAATTTTTAACTGAGTATATTAAGAAGAATAAAATCAAAAGTATTTTAGAAATTGGTAGTGCGGTCGGATATTCAGCACTTAGTATGGCTTTAGTTAGTAAAGATATTAAAATTATAACAATTGAAAGAGATGAGAACAGGTATTTAAAGGCTTTAGAAAATACTTGTAAATTTGCAGATCAAATAACAATTATAAATGATGATGCTTTTAATGTTGAACTAAAAGAAAAATTTGATTTGATCTTTATCGATGCAGCCAAAAGTCAGTCAATAAAATTTTTTGAAAAATTTAAAAATAATTTAAATAAAAATGGGACAATAATAACTGATAACATTTATTTTCATGGTCTTACTTATAGTAATGAAATACAAAGTAAAAATTTAAGACAAATGACAAAAAAAATTAGAGATTATGTTGATTTTCTAAAAAACAATTCTGAATTTAAAACAGAAATATTAAACATAGGCGATGGTCTTGCGATTAGTAAAAGAGGTTAGTAATGAATAGAAATTATAAAAATATATTAATTATATTATTTTGTGCAATTGTAATAATGCTACCAATGTTTTTAACTGATTATCATAGTGGACATGATACAGGATTTCATATTGCCAATGTAATATCTTTAAAAGAACAGTTACAAAGTGATAATATAAATGCTAATATTGTTGGTAATATCGCAAATAATTTTGGATATGGAACCAGGTTGTTTTATCCACCACTTGCCCATAGTGTAGTAGCTTATACTAGTTTATTAAGTAATTTAGATGTTCTAATTAGTTTTAAAATTGTTTATTTGATTTGTTTGTTTTTATCAGGTGTATCTTTATATTTTTTATCATTACGTTTATCTAAAAGTAAGAAGATTGCACTTGTATCGGCAATTATTTATATGGCATTTCCTTATCATATATCAGATATTTATATTAGAGATGCTTTAGCAGAAACGTTTTTATTTGTCTTTTTACCACTTATTTTTCTTGCTTTAACTTATTTATTTGAAAACAAAAAATTATTTTATTTGCTATTTATTTCTGGTTATGTTGGTGGAATATTATCTCATTTTACATTGATGATTTATTTTACTTTATTTTTAATTCCTTTTTTTGTTATAAATAAGAAAAAGGTTTTTAAAAGAGATTCATTAATTGCTTTAATAACTAGTGCTGTAGTAATATTACTTATTACGTTGCCTTTTTTTGTAACAATGTTTGAACATAAATTATTGGGTAATTATGCTGTATTTTTACCAGAGCATATGGCTGGTGGTATTTGGTGGGCAGCAAGAAATCCATTTGATTATATAAATATATTTAAAAATTTTAATACGAATAATATAAAATATTATTTGGACATAGTAACTATGATATTACTAGCTATTACTTTAAAAAATCACAAAAAAATAAAATGGGGTAATTATAAATTTATAATTATATTTGGATTAATTTCTTTTGTACTTTCAACTGTTTTATTTCCGTGGGATATACTTCCTGGAATTCTTAGAATGATTCAATTTCCATGGCGGTTAGAAACTTTTGTTGCGATAACTATTAGTTTAATTGCACCGCTATGTTTGGATATGAAAAAACATAAAAATATTTATATAGTTGTTATTATTGGTTTACTATTTTTTGGTTATCTAAATACTAATTTTGCATCGAAAGAAAAGGTAAATTTGCAAACATTTGACTTTAATAGTGGATTAGGTTGGCAAAAGGAATATTTACCTGTTAATGCTTTAAATAATCAAGACTATTTATTTAATCGAAATAATGATATAATAATTAAAGAAAAGGGAACAGTTCAAGTATTAGAAAATAAAGTACCCAAGTTATCTTTTAAAATTGATGGTAGTTCTATTGTTGAATTTCCTCGTCTTTATTATTTTGGGTATGTTCTTAAAGATGAATCAAATAAAAAAATTGATATATATGAGAATAAATATGGCTTTATTGAGGCTAAAGTTGATAGTGGAACTTATTATTTGACATATGAGGGAAGCATGATTTATAAAGTAGCTAAGAAATTGTCTTTGTATACGTTTATTTTAAGTTTAATTTTTTTAATTAGTTGGAGGGTAAAAGAATGGAAAAAATTAGTATAGTTGTTCCTTGTTATAATGAAGAAGCGTCTTTACCTATTTTTTATAAGGTAATAACGGAAGAATTAGAAAAGATGAAAGTTAAGTATGAGCTTATTTTTATTGATGATGGAAGTAAGGATAATACTTTGAATATTTTAAGAAAGTTAGTAAAAGATACTCATGTTAGATATATTTCTTTTTCAAGGAATTTTGGTAAGGAAGCGGCAATGTATGCTGGTTTGGAGAGTGCGACAGGAGATTATGTTGCTCCAATGGATGTTGATTTACAAGATCCTCCAAGTTTGCTTCCTAAGATGTATGAACTTATTACTACAGAAGATTATGATTGTATTGGAACAAGAAGAGTTACACGTAAGGGAGAGCCTGCAATTAGAAGCTTTTTTGCACGAATGTTTTATAAATTGATTAATAAAATATCAAAAGTTCCGATGGTTGATGGAGCTAGAGATTTTAGATTGATGAAAAGAAATATGGTTAATTCAATATTGGAATTAAAGGAATATAATCGTTATTCTAAAGGGATATTTAGTTTTGTTGGTTTTAAGACAAAATGGCTTGAATATGAGAATATTGAACGAGTTGCAGGTACGACAAAGTGGAATTTTTGGAAGTTGTTTGTTTATGCGATTGAAGGAATTATTTCTTTTTCTACTGTTCCGTTAATGTTTGGAATACTTTTAGGGTTAATATCTCTACTTGTTTCTTTTGTTCTTTTCCTTGTTATGTGTTTTAATGGTTTTTTAAGTATTATTTTAATTAGTACTTTGTTATTTTTGCTTTTCGGTTTTACTTTTATTTTGTTTGGTATAATTGGCATGTATTTGTCTAAAGTGTTTTTAGAAATAAAAAATAGACCGATTTATATTGTAAGAGAAAAAAGGTAAGTTAATAATTAAAATAAGAATAAATCAATTGTTATAATTTCTAATCTTATCAATATTTATTTCAGATGTTGTATTTTTATTCTAGTCTTAATAGATACTAAATTGTATCTTTTTCTATTATTTGCTATAATGAATAAGCAAAGAGGTGATTGTATGTCAAAAGTAGTATTAATACCTAAAAATATTGAAGAAATTAAAAATACAGAAAAACTTGTAAATGCTTATATTGTTGGAATTGAAGGATTAAGCGTTAATTTACCAACTTATTTTACTTTAAAAGAAATATTAGAAATTAGAAGTCAAACAAACAATGAAATATTTATTTCTTTAAATAAAAATATGTATAATAGTGATTTAGAACTCCTTACAAAAGTTTTAATTGAATTAGAAAAAATAGATATTAAAGGAATTCTTTATTATGATATTGCACTAGTAAATCTAAAACAAAAGTTAAACTTAAAAAAAGATTTAGTATGGGCGCAAGAACATCTAACTACTAATTCTTTAACTTGTGAATTTTGGCATAACGAAGGAGTAAGAGGCACCTATTTATCAAGTGAAATTACTTTAGAAGAAGTATTAGAAATTAGAAAAAACACTAAAATGGAATTAATGATTAATATATTTGGATATGTTCCTATTTTTACATCTGCTAGACATTTAGTTACTAATTATTTAGACACATTTAATATAGAAGATAATTCTAAAATAAACTATATTGAAAAAGAAGGTAAAACATATCCAATAGTCAATGAAATAAATACAACAGTTTATTCCAATAGTATTTTAAATGGTATTGAAGAATATTTAGTACTATCTGATAATTTATTTGAATATGTTGTTATAAATAGTTTTAATATAGATGATACTAAATTGCTGAAAATTTTAGAAATGTTTAAAACAGTTAATGTTGGTAATGTTAAAGAGTATAATAATATAATTAATAGCTATTTTAATACTGATAAAGGATTTTTATATAAGGAAACAATATATAAGGTGAATAAATGAAAAAACCAGAATTATTAGCACCAGCTGGTGACTTAGAAAAATTAAAATGGGCAATTAACTATGGAGCAGATGCAGTTTATTTTGGTGGCCCAAATTTTGGATTAAGAGCAAATGCCACTAATTTTACGATGGAAGATATTAAAGAAGCGGTTAAATATGCCCATAATCAAAAGAAAAGAGTTTATGTAACTGTTAATATTGTTTTACATGATAAAGACGCAAAAGAACTTGTAAATTATTTAAAAGAATTAGAAAAAATAGGAATTGATGCAATTATTGTAAGTGATCCTGCTGTTATTATATTAGCAAATCTTAATACTAATTTAGAAATTCATTTATCAACTCAACAATCAACTTTAAATTATGAAGCAATTGAATTTTGGAAAAGTCATAATGTTAAAAGAATTGTTTTAGCAAGAGAAGCATCAAAAGAAGATATCTTAGAAATAAAAGCTAAAAATGATATTGAAATAGAATGCTTTATTCATGGGGCAATGTGTTCAGGATATAGTGGTCGATGTGTGTTATCTAACTTTTTTACATCACGTGATGCTAATAGAGGTGGCTGTGCTCAGATATGTAGATGGGATTTTGATTTATTAGATGAAAATAAAAAAAATATAACTTCTGAAAAACCGTTTACTTTTTGCACTAAAGATTTATCTTTATTAAAATATATTCCAGAAATGATTGATTTAGGAATAACTAGTTTTAAAATAGAAGGAAGAATGCGTTCTATTTATTATATTGCAACCATTGTTAGTGTTTATCGCAAAGTAATTGATGAATTTTGTAATGATTCTTTAAATTTTACATATAATAAGCAGTATGAAAAAATTTTATTTAATTGCGCTAATCGTGATTCAATACCTCAATTTTTTAATGGGGTAAATGATAAAAGTTGTCAATATTATAATGGTTGTGAAGAAGTTTCTAATCAAGATTTTATTGGTATTATAATTGATTATAATAAAGAACTTCATTTAGCGACAATAGAACAGAGAAATTATTTTAAAAAGGGCGATATTTTACAAATATTTGGTCCAAATATTGAATCTAAAACAATAGAAATAAAGGAAATATATGATGAAAATAATGAGTTGATTGATATAGTAAGACATCCTAAACAAATTGTTAAAATTAGGTTAGATGAAGAAGTATATAAAAACGATTTAATTAGAATAATAAGATAAATATTTGAGTTGACAAAACCGTTATTTTGTAGTATTATTTTAAAAGT
Organism: Bacilli bacterium; assembly: GCA_036642175.1. GTDB lineage: Bacteria > Bacillota_I > Bacilli_A > RF39 > UBA660 > JALELF01. Next base: position 776 of record JAVWDK010000015.1, on the reverse strand, counting down.
CTAAAAAATGATGAGGTGGAAATATGTCAAATACAAAAGAAGTATATTTAACTATAGAAGGTTTAAATAAATTAAAAGATGAATTAAATTATCTTAAATTAGAGAAAAGAGTTGAAGTTATATCAGCTTTAAAAGATGCTAGAGCTTTAGGCGATTTATCAGAAAACGCTGAATATGATGCTGCACGTAATGATCAGGCACAAGTAGAAGGCAGGATTATTGAAATAGAAGCAATGATTGAAAACGCTATTTTAATTAAAGATGTTCAGACTGATAGAGTTGCAATAGGAAATAATGTTAAACTACAATATGTTGAAGATGAAGATACTGAAGTTTATTCAATTGTTGGTTCATCAGAAGCTGATCCCTTTAATAATAAAATATCGAATGAATCTCCAATAGCACGAGCAATCTTGGGGTTGTCAGTTGGGCAAGTTGTTGAAGTAGAAAGTCCTAATGGGAAATATAGTGTTAAAGTAATAGAAATTTTTTAGCATAATCTTGAGTTTGTAAATAAATCTGTGTAAATCTTATCTTTGACACTTTTTAAAGAATAAAAGTTCCTTAATTTTTATTTTACAAGGGATAAAAGGATCTTTTTTATTACTGAAAAAATGCCCGTAATGAGTCTTTAAAAAACTTTGTGTAAAGTATAAAATCCTTCTATGATAAAATAGAGATATTGAAAACCATAAGAGGATTTTTGTATGAAAGAAAATAAAAATAAAGAACTAATGAATTATATATTAAAAAATTATAATGTTCAGTCTGCAAAT
>JAVWDK010000014.1:0-15031 GCA_036642175.1 Bacilli bacterium | reverse complement strand
AGAAAGTAATGCGAACTAAGCTAAAGTGGATGGAGCAAGAAGGCATTGAACAAGGAATTATAAAAAAAGGAGAAGAAATTGTTATCAATTCTTTAAATAATAATGTTGATATTGATATGATTATGAAAATTACTAATTATTCAAAAGAACAAATAGAGCAAATAAAAAAAGATAATTTTAAATGATATTATGTTAAATATTATTTAATATATAGCGCATATTGTTTTAATAATTATGTAAGTCTTATATATTTTTTTTCAAAAAGCATAATTTTTCTGTAAACATCATATATTATTGACTAAGATTAAAAATCATGTTAAAATAAGTGCATAAATCAAAGAGAAAGACTAGTAATAAAGTTTTTATTTAAAAGAGAACTAGTGTTTGGTGAAAACTAGTAATATAACTTTATGAATCTACTTTTAAGAGGTATTAATAATATCCGGGAAACCGTTATAAAGAATTAAGACTGTTTAGGATGGTACCGCAGATTATGCTCCTATAATAGTCTTTTTATGTAGAAGGAGAAAAATATGATAGATATTAATTTAATTAGAAATAATAAGGAAGCAGTAAAGGAAAATATCAAAAAAAAGTTTCAAAATCAGAAATTATCTTTAGTTGATGAAATATTTAATTTAGATCAGAAATCACGTGAATTAAAACAACAAGGAGATGTTTTTCGTAATGAAAAAAACATTTTTTCTAAAGAAGTAGGAAATTTAATGCGTCAAAATAAAAAAGAAGAAGCAGAAGTATTAAAAAGTAAGGTTACTAATATAAATAATAAATTAATAGCATTAGAACATGAAGAAATTGAAATTAATCAGCTAATTAAAGAAAAAATGATGAAGATTCCTAATATAATTGACAATTCAGTTCCAATAGGTAAGAATGATAGTGAAAATGTTGAAATAGAAAAATTTGGCAATCCTATTGTTTTTGATTATGAAATACCATATCATGCTGATATATTAGAAAGATTGGGTGGTCTTGATAAAATAAGTGCTGGAAGAACTACTGGCAATGGATTTTACTATCTTATGGGTAATGTAGCAAGACTTCATTCGGCAATGCTTAGCTATGCAAGAGATTTTATGATAAATAAAGGTTTTACATATTGCATTCCTCCATTTATGATAAGAAGTGATATTGTAACAGGTGTTATGTCTTTTGAAGAAATGGATGCAATGATGTATAAAATTGAAAATGAAGATTTATATTTAATTGGAACATCTGAACATTCTATGATTGGCAAATTTAAAAATCAAATAGTTAAAGAAGATGAATTACCAATTACTTTAACATCATATTCACCTTGTTTTAGAAAAGAAGTAGGTGCTCATGGTATAGAAGAAAGAGGAATATATCGTGTTCATCAATTTGAAAAGCAAGAAATGATTGTACTATGTGAAAAAGAAGAAGCAATGGATTGGTATAATAAAATGTGGTCTTATACTGTAGAATTTTTTAGAAGCCTAGATGTCCCAGTTCGTACTTTAGAATGTTGTAGTGGAGACCTTGCTGATTTAAAAGTAAAATCATGTGATATAGAAGCATGGAGTCCTAGACAACAAAAATACTTTGAGGTTGGTAGTTGCTCTAATTTAGGAGATGCTCAAGCAAGAAGACTAGGAATTAGAATAAAAGGTAGAGAAAATAATAGTTATGTTAATACTTTAAATAATACGGTTTTAGCAACTCCTCGTGGAATGATTGCTGTTATAGAAAATAATTTAAATGAAGATTTAAGCATAAAAGTACCTAAGGTTTTACAAGCATATATGGGTGGAATTGAAGTAATAATATAATATTGCTTCTTTTTGTGATATACTTATTAAAGGAGGTCATTATGAGAGTAGGATTATTTGACTCTGGGATTGGCGGATTAACGGTTTTAAAAGAGCTTATAAATAAATATCCATTAAATCAGTATGTTTATTATGGTGATACTTTAAATCTTCCTTATGGTTCAAAAACAAAAGAAGAATTATTTAATTTATCAAGTCGTATAATAAAATTTTTGGAAAATGAAAAAGTAGATATCATAATAATTGCTTGTGGAACAATAAGTTCTAATATATATGAGGAATTAAAACAAGCAACATCTATTCCTCTTTATAGTATAATTGAGCCAACTATAAATTACTTAAAAGTTAGAAAGTATCGCAATATTGCAGTGTTAGCTACATCAACAACTGTTAATAGTGGTATTTTTAAAAAAAAGTTGGAAAATGTGAATGTAATAGAAATTGAATGTCCTTTATTAGTCCCATTAATTGAAAGTAATGATGAAAATAAAATAGAAACAACAGTAGTTGATTATTTATCAAAAATAGACATGAAAATAGATGCTTTAGTTTTAGGTTGTACTCATTATCAATTAATAGAAAATATAATTAAAAAACACGTTCATACTGAAATAATTAATATGGGTAAAATATTATATAATTAAATAAATCTTGAAAAAAAGCAAAGTGGAATTGAATTATATTTTAGCAAAGTAACTATTGAATTAAAAGAAAATGTAAATAGAATATTAAATTTTAAAGATAAATAATTATGTTTGTTTTTTTATAAAAATATTATAATATGTATGAGGAGTTAACATGTTAAAAAAAGAAGTAAAAGCTATCACATTATTATTATCCGGTATAATTTCAATAATATTAGGTATTTTAATCATTTGTAATGGAATAAAGATTCTTAAATTAGTTACTTATTTAATAAGTATTCAGTTAATATTAAACGGATTATTTAATGCTTTATTGCCAATTTTTAAAAAACATAAAAAATATAAAGCTTTAGACATAATTATTAAAGCAGCAATTAACATTATTTTTGGATTAATAATCATATTTTTTAATAATTATGTATTAGCAATAATTACGTTAATTTTTGCATTATATATTTTATTGATTGCTTTAGTGAATTTTATAAGTTTTATAATGTATAAAATAAATAATATAAAAGGTAAATTTAATTTGTTTTTAAATTTTGTGATTAATTTATTATTTGCAATAATATTAACAATTAATCCTTATATGCATATAAAATACGTTTTAATAATACTAGGCGTTTATTTATTGCTATATGGATTTAAAAGAATACTTAATTTTGTAACAGAAATAATGCCTCAAAAAACTAGAAATAAAATAAAAAATAATATTGAAATACCTCTTCCTTTATTACTTGCCATGATTTTACCTAAAGCTTTAATTAGATCTATTAATGAAATGTTAAAAGTAGATACACCTGAAGAATATAATTTTGAAAAAATATCACAAAAACCTGATTTATTTGTTATAATTCATTTAGCAAAAACAGGAACAGCTTCTTTTGGTCATATGGAAATTGCTTACAAAGATAAAATTTATTCTTATGGAAATTATAATAAATATTCAAGAAAAATATTTGAAGCAATTGGTGATGGAGTTATTTTAATTGCTAATAAAGATAAGTATATTGATTATTGTGTAAATAAGAAAGAGAGATTTTTAGTAGAATTTGGGATTGCTCTTACTAATGAACAAAAAGTTGATGTTGAAAAAAGAATTAATCAGTTAATTAATGAAAATACAATAGATTATTATTCTGATTTAGAATTATATGAAAAAGGTGAATTAGATAAAACTGATTTTAAAGATATGTCTAGTGAAATATATAAATATGCCGATGGAAAATACAAAAAAATAATAAATGGAAAAAATAAAATATTTTTTGTTTTAAAAAATAATTGTGCAGTAGTTTCACAATATATTTTAAAAGGAACTGGTAAAAGTGTTATAAGTTTAAACGGAATAGTATCACCAGGAACATATTACGATTATTTAAATAGTCGTTTCATGATGAAAAATACTAATGTTATTACTAGAAAACTATATGCAAAGGAGAAAATATGCCAGAATTGCCGGAAGTAGAAACGGTTAAAAACACTTTAAAAAAGCAAGTATTAAATAAAAAAATTATTGATGTTAAAATATATTATCCTAAATTAATAGAAATGCCAAGTGCTGCTGAGTTTGAGAAAAGAATAGTAAATCAAACGATTGTTGATATAAAAAGAAGAGGAAAATGGTTAATGTTTGAACTAAATGAATATTATTTACTGAGTCATTTAAGAATGGAAGGTAAATATTTTATAAGAAATTTAGGAGAAAAACTAAATAAGCATGAGCATATTTCTTTTTGTTTTAATGATAAAACTGAGCTGAGATATCATGATACAAGAAAATTCGGAAGAATGTATTTATTAAAAAAGGATGAAGTATTTAAAAGTAAACCTTTAAATGCAATAGGTTTAGAACCGTGGGATAAAGAGTTAACAGTTATATATTTAAAAGAAAAATTAAAATTAAAAAAATTGCCGATAAAAGAAACTTTATTAGATCAAACTATTATTGCAGGAATTGGAAACATATATGATGATGAAATATTGTTTTTAAGTGGAATTAATCCTTTAAAAAAAAGTAATGAATTAAATGATAAAGAGTTACAAAGAGTCATAGATAATACTAAAAAAACGTTAGAAAAAGCTATTGAATTAGGTGGTACAACAATTAAGAGCTATACATCAAGTGAGGGAGTTCATGGAAGATTTCAAACAGAACTATTAGTTCATACTAAAGATGTTTGTCCTAATTGTAATAGTAAAATAATTAAAATAAAAATTGGTGGTCGTGGTACTTATTATTGTGAAAATTGTCAAAAATAGTCCTATTTTTTAGGATTATTTTTATATTCTAAATTAATTAAGTTTCTTTGTATTTCACTACTTAAAATGGATGTATAAGCATAGGTACTCCTAATTTCAATCTCTAAATTTTTAAATTTTTTATACTTGCTGATAAGAGGAATAGTAATATCTTTTTTGATTTTTTTTAAATATTTTTGTCCTTTTTCATTAAATCCTAAAATTCTAATATACTCTGTTTTTAATTCTTTTGCTTCTTCTTTAGTAAATCCACATAAAATATGTATTATCATTCTACTTATTTTATTGTAAGTGTATCTCTTTGTTTTAACTTTTTGAATAAAATTTTCAATGTTAGTAGATTCTAAAATGTATTTTTTAAAGCGATGTTCAATACCTTCATCAACAGTTTGATATTTATTTATATTATCTGTTAATATTTTGTATTTTAAAATATGAAAATATTCGTCAATAAAATGAACTTCATTTAAATATGGAGTAATTATTTGAGGAATATAATTAGAAATGTTTTTTTTATCTTTAAGTGCTTTTCTAATACTTGAAGCACTACAAATGTTACTTAATTTTAAAGAATGGTAATCATTTGTTCTTTTAATACAAATAGGTGAAATATTACTATTTAATCTTTTAATTTCTCTAATGTAGCTAACTGCTAGAATGTCATTTGGATTTTCTAATTTGAAATTTGTATTACTCATAATAATTTTAGAAATACTATCAGGATAGCTTAATCCTTTATTTAAATATGTTTTTACTAATGGAGTGTTTAAATCAATATCAGCAATTTTTTTTAATAGTTCTATATCATTGGTTTCACTACCAAAGATTAATTTATCAACTTTTAAAGCATTTAGAATTTCAATAGAACCTCTTGCAAATATATCGGCACTTTGTGAAGCAAAGACAAATGGTAGTTCAACAACTAAATCGATTCCTAAATTTAGAGCAATGTTTGTTTTATCCCATTTATTTAAAATACTTATATTACCTCTTTGACTAAAATAAGAATTAGTTACTAAAATAATTGTATCATTAGGATACATTTCTTTTATTTTATTTAAATGATATAAATGTCCATTATGAAATGGATTATATTCAGCAATTATTCCAATACTCATTTTTTTCACCTCATATTATTGTAGCATATATTCTTTTTTTTGACATATTATTCATTCATAACCTATTATAATGAGAATAAATTAAAGTAGGTGAGAATATGCGTAAAAAATTTGTTGGTAAAAAAAGAAGGAAGAAAGTTTCTACTATGTTTTTTTTGCTAATTACAATTTATTTTTTAGTGTCTTGTTTAAATGCTTTTTTAGTTAATTTTAAATTATCATCAAATAATGAAGAGTTTTTAAAACAACTTATGTTTAATTCTAATCATTATGTTAATTATGAAAAAACTAGTTTATTTAGCAAGGTTTTTAATTCTATTTTGAGAATTGATTTAACAAAACCTTTATCAATTATTAAAAAAACTTTTAAAATAGAAACGGATGAGATTACTTTTATGGCAAATACGTATACTGAAGATCCTAATAAAGAACCCATAAAAACACCAAGGGTATATATTTATAACTCTCATCAAGAAGAACAGTACAGTAAAAAAGATTATGCTAATTATGGTATAACACCAGGAGTAATGATGGCCTCATATTTATTGAAAGAAAAATTAAATAAATCAGGAATTTCTACTATTGCATTAGAAGCAAATATAGTTGATTTTATGATTACTAATAATTATACTCACAATTATAGTTATGTAGCGAGTCGATATTTTATTGAAGATGTTATAAAAAATAATAATTTTGATTTAATTATTGATTTGCATAGAGATTCAAATAAAAAGAAAGATAGTACTGTTACTATAAATAATGAAAACTATGCCAAAATACTATTTGTAGTTGGATTAGAAAACAAAAATTATCAAAAAAATCTTAATTTAGTTGAAAAACTTGAAAATAATTTTAACAAATATTTTCCAGGACTTAGCAGAGGAATATATAAAAAACAAGGTGATGGTGTTGACGGAGTATACAATCAAGATCTTAATCCTAATATGATATTGCTTGAAGTTGGGGGATATGAAAATACAATTAGTGAAGTAAATAATACAATGGAAGCTGTAGCAACAATTATAAAAAAACATATGGAGAGCTTATGAAAAATGAAAAAAAAGATAAAATATATAATAATATTTTTAAAATCATATTTACTGTTTTGTTAATTGCATTTATTACATTATATTTTTCTAATGAAACTGGTTATTTTGAATATGGTCAAAGAAGAAAAGTTACATTAACAGAAGAAAAAATAAAACAATTTGAAGATGATGTTAAAAATGGAAAAAATATTGATTTAGAAGAATATTTAAAAGAAACAACAAAAAATTACAATAATAAAACTTCAAAATTAGGTTTGTTTTTATCATCTAAAATAGGAGAATATGTAAGAAATGGAATTGAAACTGCTTTTAATACATTAAATGAATTAATTAAAGAAGAATAAAAAAAGTAAATATGTTAAAACTATAATTAGTTTAATTAAAGAATATCTAATAGTTTTATAGTTATTAAAAAATAAGTTTACATATCTTGATTAATTAGATAATTAATTAATTGACTTTTTACTTAAAAATGTGTTAGAATTATATCGTAGACAAAGTAAGGTGGTGATGATATGAAAAAAACAAACGGATTTACATTAATTGAATTATTAGCTGTAATTGTTATTTTAGCTATTATTGCCGTTATAGCGACTCCTATTATCTTAGGCGTTATTAATAGTGCTAAAAAAAATGCTGCTGCGTCATCAGCTGCAGGATTTGTTCAGTCTATTATTAGTCAAGTTCAATTTTCAGAATTAGGAATAGAAGGATATCCATCTTTGGGTACTATAGTAAATAATAGTAATAAAGGAACAGTGAAATCTTCTGGAAAAATTCCTGAAATAGTTAAAGTTAACATTAACACAAACGGAACTTACGGAGGCTGCCTTAAAGTTGATAATTATAGTTTTTTAGTTAGTACTACAGGAACTGTATCTGCAACTGATACTGTTTGTACTGAATAAGTGATTGTTTTTCAAAATAGAGGTGGTGAAAAAATGAAAAAAACAAACGGATTTACATTAATTGAATTATTAGCTGTAATTGTTATTTTAGCTATTATTGCCGTTATAGCGACTCCCATTATCTTAGGAGTTATTAATAGTGCTAAAAAGAATGCTGCTGAATCATCAGCTGCAGGATTTGTTCAAGCAGTTTTAAGTCAAGAACAACTTTCTGAATTAGGAATAGAAGGTTATAAAGCAGTATCTTATCCATTAAAAACTGCAGCAATTGCTGGAATAAAACATACAGGAACAGCTCCTACTGCTGCTAATATAGTAAAAAGTGGTGCAACTTATAGTGGATGCTTAACAGTTAATGGCTATGTTTATGACGTTGGTGCAACTGGTACAGTTAAATATAGAGAAAATCAAGCAGTTTGTGCTCAATAGTTGAATAAAAAGATAATAATTATCTTTTTTTTTTCATTAAAATAAGGTATAATGAATAAAGAATAGAGGTAATGAGATGTTAGGGAATATTGTAGCTATTGAAGATAATGTTATTTTATTAAAGTTAAACGTTGAATTAAATAAAATTCAAAATTTAATTAATATGTATGTTGTATTTGAAGAAGACAAAAAATTAATCGTAGGAGAAATAATTGACATTAAAGAAGAACTAGCCTATGTAAATTTAATGGGAGAATTTATTAACGATAAATTTGTTTTCGGTGTTATTAGAAAACCTGCATTTGGCTCAATTGTAAAACTAATTGGTAAAGAAAAAATACCAATGATTGTAGGCATGAATGACTATAATGAAAAAAATGATTTAGAATTAGGAGAAAGTCCTATTTATGAAGGTATCAAAATTGGCGTAAATATTAATGATTTTTTTAATACTCATTTTGCTATATTTGGTTCAACGGGAAGTGGAAAATCATGTAGTATTGCAAGAATAATTCAAAATTTATTTCAAAAGCAAAAAAATATTGCTTATCGGGCTAATATTCTTATTTTTGATGCATATGGGGAATATCATGATGCATTTAGTAAACTTCATGATTTAGTTCCAGAAATAAACTTTAAGACGTATACAACTAATCTAAATTTTAGTGAAACAGAAGTAATAAAAATTCCCTTATGGTTCTTAGGTGTAGATGATATTGCCCTACTTTTAGATGCTAACAAACATTCTCAACTTCCAATTATAGAAAAAGCATTAAAGTTAATAACAATTTTTGCGCAAGAAGAAGAAAAAGTAATTAAACAAAAAAATGATATAATTGCTAGAGCATTACTTGATATATTAAGTAGTGGAAGACCATCATCACAAATTAGAGACCAAATATTTTCGGTTTTGTCACATTTTAATACTAAAGAGTTAAATTTAGAAACACAAATATATCAACCAGGTTATACAAGACCATTAAAACAATGTTTATTAATTGACACAACGGGTAAAATAAGAGAAATGGAATTAATAACAACATTTATAAATAATTATTTAGTTGAAGATATAGAACTTGATTTACCTGATGGTAGTTTTAAATATTCATTAAAAGATTTACAAGATGCATTTGACTTTGCTTTAATATCAGAAGGTATTTTGAAAAGTGATAAAGTATATGATGAAACGAATGTTTTAAAAGTAAGATTACATTCTTTAGTAAGTAGTAATTATAATAAGTATTTTGATTATCCTGAACATATATCAAAAGAAGCATATATTAGACAATTATTAACTGCTAAAGATGGCAAAAAAGCTCAAATAATTAATTTTAATATAAATTATATTGATGACCGATTTGCTAAAACGTTGACAAAAATATATTCGAAATTATTATTTGATTTTGCTAAAGATTTAGACGGTAGAACCTCAATGCCTTTTCATATAATATTAGAAGAAGCTCATCGATATGTCCAAAATGATACAGATATTAATTTGATTGGATATAATATATTTGATCGAATTACTAAAGAGGGCCGTAAATATGGAGTAGTATTAGGTTTAATAACACAAAGACCATCAGAAATGTCAGAAACAGCTTTATCACAATGTAATAACTTTTTAGTCTTTAAAATGCTTCATCCTAAAGATGTTACATACATCAAAGATATGGTGCCTAATATTACTACAGAAATAGTCAAACGTCTTAGAATATTACAACCAGGAACTTGTGTGGCTTTTGGACAAGCTTTTAAAGTACCAGTTATAATTAAATTTGAAATGCCTAATCCTCAACCAGCAAGTAATAGTTGTGATATTATTGAAAAATGGTTTATTACAAAGAAATAAGGTGAAATATGAAAACATTAACAATTGATGGAAATGAAGCTTGTAGTTATACTTCTTATATGTTTACAGAAGTAGCAGGAATTTATCCTATCACTCCTTCTAGTCCTATGGCTGAGCATTTAGATGAATGGAGTAGTAATAATCAATTAAATATTTTTAATGATAAAGTGAAAATTGTTGAAATGCAAAGTGAAGCAGGTGCAGCCGGTTTTATTCATGGTTCTTTACAAACTGGTCTATTAACAACTACATTTACAGCTAGTCAAGGATTACTATTGATGCTTCCTAATATGTATAAAATAGCAGGTGAAATGTTACCTTGTGTTATCCATGTTGCAGCTAGGAGCCTTGCGACGCATGCATTAAGTATTTTTGGTGATCATCAGGATATCTATGCCTGTCGTGGAACTGGTTTTATGATGTTAGCATCAAGTTCTGTTCAAGATACAACTTATATGGCAGCAATTGCTCATTTAAGCACAATAAAATCAAGTATTCCTGTAATTCATTTCTTTGATGGTTTTAGAACTAGTCATGAATTAAATAAAATAAATGTTTTAGAGTTAGAAGATTATAGAAATTTAATTGATTATAAGGCTTTAAATGATTTTCGAAAAAGAGCTTTAAATCCAGCGACTCCTGATACTAGGGGAACTGCACAAAATGATGATATTTATTTTCAAGCAACAGAAGTTAGAAATAAATTTTATAATCAATTACCAGATATTGTTAATTATTATATGAAAAAAATTAATGAAAAAGCAGAGACAAATTATAAACCATTTAATTATTATGGCAGTCTTGAAGCTACTAATATCATAGTGGCGATGGGCTCTGTTTGTGAAACCATAAAAGAAACAATAGATTTTTTAAATGCTTCTTCAAAAAAATATGGATTAATCGAGGTTCATTTGTATCGACCTTTTTCAAAAGAATATTTTCTAAAAGAGATTCCATTAACAGTTAAAAATATAGCTGTTTTAGATCGAACTAAAGAACCTGGTAGTTGTGGAGAGCCTTTATATTTAGATGTAAAAAGTATTACCAGTATTCCTACTTTTGGAGGAAGGTATGGCTTATCATCAAAAAACACTACTCCAAAAGATATTAAAGCTGTATTTGAAATGTTAGAAGAAAATCCTCATCATAATTTTACAATTGGAATAGATGATGATATTACTAACTTAAGTTTAAAAGTAGATCATAATTTTAAAATAAGCACAGCAAAAGAATTCTTAATTTATGGCTATGGATCTGATGGAATGGTAAGTGCTTCTAAATCAATTATAAAATTAGTTGGCGATAATACAAACAATTATGTGCAAGGATATTTTGCTTATGATTCTAAAAAATCAGGTGGTGTGACCGCTTGTCATTTAAGATTTGATAATAAGCTTATTAGAAGTACTTATTATGTTGAAAATCCTTCTATTGTTGTATGTACGAAAGATAGCTATTTAGATGATTTTGAACTATTAACTAATATAAAAGAAAATGGCATATTTATTTTAAATACGGCTAAAAAGGAAGATGAAATAATTCTTTCAAGTAATTTAAAAGATATAATAAAAAATAGAAATGTTAATTTTTACATAATAAATGCTTATGAATTAGCACGAAAAGTTGGATTAAATAATAAAATAAGTACTATATTAGAAACTGTTATTATAAAACTTTCTAATTTGATAGAATTTGAATTTGCTAAAGAAGAAATGAAAAAATTTGTTAAAAATAAGTTTTTCAAAAAAGGCGATGACGTTATTAGTGCTAATTATGAAGCTATTGATTTAGCTGTTAACTATTTAAAAAAAGTTGAGATAAATGATAATATATTAAAAAAACAAAATGACAATTATAATTCAGTGTTTGATGCAATGACACATCGAATGGGAAATTCTTTAAAAACATCAGATTTTATTAATAGTCCAAGTGGTATTTTTATAGCGGGGACAAGTTCATTAGAAAAAAGAATGATTAGTGAAATAGTTCCTAAATGGCTAAATAGTAATTGTATTCAGTGTAATCAATGCTCATTCGTTTGCCCTCACGGTGTAATTAGACCATATTTAATTAGTGAAGAAGAATATAAAGTTTTACCTGATAATATTAAAAAAAGATGTATAAAGCCATTAGAGAAAAATCTTGTTGGTTATTATTATACAATCGGTATTTCCATTAAGGATTGTACTGGATGTGGATTATGTATAAAAGTATGTCCAAGTAAAGAGAAAGCTTTAATTAAAGAAAAATTAGATGTTTCTTTAAATAATAAAGAACAAGAAATATTTAATTATTTGGATAAACATATAACTGATAAAAAACTATTAAATAAGGAAACTGTTAAAGGAAGTCAATTTTGTAAACCTAAGTTTATGTTTAGTGGTGCTTGTGCTGGATGTGGGCAACCAGCTTATATTAAGTTATTGACTCAGTTATTTGGTGATAGCATTATGATTGCAAACGCAACAGGATGTTCTTCTATTTACGGTGGAAGTGCACCATCTACTCCTTACACAGTACCATGGGCTAATTCATTGTTTGAAGATAATGCTGAGTTTGGTTATGGAATGTTAATTGCTAATAATGTTATGAAAAATAGAATAAAAACTATTATGGAAAGTCATTTAAAAGGCAATGAAGAAGTATTTTTAAAATGGATTAATAATATGAATGATTATAATATTACTAAAGAAGTTTATAACAAAATTGATTATTCAAAATATAAAGAATTAGAACTTGTAAAGGATTATATTGTTGCTCGCAATGTTTGGACTATCGGGGGAGATGGTTGGGCTTATGATATTGGTTATGGTGGTATAGATCATGTTTTATCAACTAATGATAATGTTAATATTTTAGTCCTTGATACACAAGTTTATTCTAATACAGGTGGACAGTCATCTAAATCAAGTCCTAAAGGAAGTATCGCATCATTTACTATGAGTGGCAAAGAAAATAATGCAAAAGATTTAGCTCGTATTTGTTTGAGTTATCCACATGTTTATGTAGCAACGGTATCTTTAGGGGCAAGTCCTAGTCAGTTAGTTAAAACATTTATGGAAGCAAATAACTATGATGGCCCCTCAATTATAATTGCATATGCACCATGTATATCACATGGTATTACTGGTGGACTTGAAAATAGTATTGAAATGGAAAAATTAGCAACTGCTTCTGGTTATTTTCCAATATTTAGGTATAATCCTTTAGAAAAAAAATTTCATTTAGATAGTAAAAATGTTGATTTTAATTTATATGATGAATTTTTAGGAAGGCAAACAAGATATGCTATTTTAAAAAAAATAAATCCCTTAAAGGCAGAAACTTTATTAAAACAAAATAAAGAAAATGCAATTGAAAGATTTAGATATTATCAAAATTTAGTAAAATAAAAAAAGAACAGCCTTTTTAAAAGGCTATTCATAAAAGAATAAAAAGGGGTTGGCTAGCGTGATACTAGCATCCAATTCGCCTAATTCGAATTGGTGATTATTATAGTAGTATAAAATGTGTTGTTTGTCAACAATTTTTGTTTAAAAATTACTAATTGCAAAAAATAGTTGATAAATTTAAAAATATAATTATTATAATAATATATGTTATTAAAATAAGAAATGGAGAAATTATATGTATCAAGAAGAAGATAATAATAAACAAATAAGTAAAATTATATTAGTAATAACAGGGGTAGTTTCATTAGTATTTATTATGATATTTTTCTTTCAAGTTATGAAAAACACTGATAAAAAGAAAATATATGTTGATAATTTATTAGTTAATTATGTTGGTGAAAATCCAGAGTGGGCTAAATGTCGATCAATTCAAGTTGATTATTTTGATGATTTTGTAAAAGAGTATTCATTTGATAATGGAAATAACTGGCAAACTGATAATATATATGAAGTATGTCAAAATGGAGTTATTACTGTTAAAATAAGAGATAAGAAACAAAAAGAATTAGGAAAAGGAACCATTAATATTATTAATATAGATAATATTACACCAACTATTATTATAAAAGGTGATTTAATAGTTAAGGTTAATGAGAAAATTAATTTGCTTTCTGATGTAACAGCAGTCGATAACGAGTCAGGAATAAATGGCAAAATTAGTATTAATCCTAAAATAATTGATACAAGTAAAATTGGAAATTATGTTGTAACATATCAAGTATATGATAAAGCTGGCAACTTTTCTTCTAAAAAAAGAACTATTATAATTGAATAGTTTTTTTAACACTTTAAGGTATTTGTCATATATTAAAGTAGGAGGTATACCTATGAATTTATCTGATAATTTCTTCAGTAAAATAGAAAGTAAAACAAAAGTTGATAAAAATACTATTTTGGATTTAGCTAAAAAGCTTCAAGCAAATGATATGAAAAATGAGACAACTTTACGCGAAGTAATCCAGGAACTTGGTAAAATGACTGGTAAGGAAGTATCTAAAGACAAGGAAGACAAAATTGTATCGGCTGTAGTAAATGATAAAGTGCCTAAAGATTTAGACAAATTAATATAACAATCAGGTCTTCTTTTTTTTGTTCTAATATAATATTTAGTTTCATATAGTTTAATGAATTATAGGAAAGTAGGGATTATATGGAAAAAACAGAAATTATAAAAAGTATTACACAGAGAACTAATGGAGAGCTTTATTTGGGTATAGTTGGTGCGGTAAGAACAGGTAAATCAACTTTTATTAAGAAAGTAATAGAAACTTTAGTTGTACCTAATATAGAAGATGAATATGAAAAGAAAAGATGTCTTGATGAAATACCTCAATCTGCTCAAGGAAAAACAATAATGACGACTGAACCAAAATTTGTTCCTTCTAATGCTGCAACGATTATGATTGATGATTTTAAAACAAATATTAGATTGGTTGATTGTGTTGGTTATGTAATACCAGAAGCTAAAGGATATGAAGATGAAAATGGACCTAGAATGGTTAAGACACCATG
>JAVWDK010000013.1:0-15194 GCA_036642175.1 Bacilli bacterium | reverse complement strand
AATTAATATCGGACAACTGATGGGGATTAAAATAGCAGATCATATTGTAATATCGAAAAATAGTTATTACAGTTTTTTTGAAAATGGTGACATTTAATAGTCAAATTTAAGATTTTATATTATAATTGAATTAAGGTGATTGTATGTATAAAAAAAGTCATAAATTAGAAAAAAAATATGTAATTTTAATTATATTATTATTAATTACTATTTTTTTGGGTTTTGCAATAAAAATAGTTAAAGATAATCGCAAATTAAGTCCTTTAGAAAAATTAATAAAGGATAGTGTACTATTTACGAGTAAAGTTGCTTATTTACCAATTAATTTTGTAACAAATGGAATTAGTCGGATTAAAGAACAAAATAATATGTATGAAAAATATAAAGAATTAGAAAAAAATGCTAATGAAGTTGATAAAATAAGCGCTAAAAACGATGAACTGAATAGAGAGATAAAACAAATGAAAGAACTATTAGAACTAAATCATACTTTAGATGCTGATTCTTACTTAAATGCTACTGTAATAAATCGTAATTTAGACTTTTTTAATAATATAATTACAATTGATAAAGGTGAAAACAATGGTGTAAAAAAAGATATGGCAGTTATTGTTAGTAAAGGATTAGTTGGCCGAGTAGTAAAAACAAGTAATTTTAATAGCACGATTAAAATGATTACAAGTAGTGACATGAATAATAAAATATCAGTTAAAATAAAATTAACTAATAAATATATTTATGGATTATTAACTAATAAAAATAAAAAATTACTGATTGAAGGAATTGATACAAATGATGAAATACCACTTAATGCTATTGTTACAACAACTGGTTTAGGAGGAATATTTCCAAGTGGTGTATTAGTTGGAAAAGTAAAAAGTATTACTAAAGATAACTTTGATTTAGCATCAGCTGTTGAAATAGAATCTTTAGTTGATTTTGATGATATTAGCTTTGTTACAATTCTTAAGAGGCCTAAATGATAATAGTATTGATTTCGTTTTTTTTAGAAAGTATATTGTCAAATTATATAAATATTTCAACTAATTTTTTCACTCCTTTATTTACTATTACTAGTTTGATTGTTATTTATTCAAAGTTTGAAAATAAGTACTTAAAAATATGTCTTCTATTTGGTTTATTATATGACTTAGTTTTTACTGACACTTTATTTATAAACATGATTTTATTTTTATTAATCGGTTTTTTTGTTAAATTTGTTAATATATATTTACCTAAAAATTATATAAATAATTCCATTATATTAATTATTATAATTATTTTCTATCGAATTTTTATATATATAATAATGTTAATGGCAAATCAATTAACTAATAATGCTTTCTTATTATTTAAAAGCATTTATTCTTCTTTATTATTAAACATAATTTATGGGTTATTAAACACACAAAAAATTATTCTAAATAAGTATACACAATCATATAATGTTTTGGTGATAAAATGAATATTAATGAAATAAGAAAAAGAATAAAAAAAAAAGAAATTAAACAGTTTATAATACCTAAATTTGCTAATAGAATTCTATTTACATTATTATTGTTTATAATTACTTTAGTTACATTAAAAAGCAACACTGATTATAAGCAATTATTTTATGATAAAATTTATAATGACAATATTAGCTTTGCTAGTATTAATAAATTCTATCATCAATATTTTGGAAGTCCACTTCCTTTTAATGATTTTTTCAAAAAAAATGCTCAGACAGTTTTCAACGAAAAATTAAAATATAATAGTAAAAATATTTATTTAAATGGTGTAAATTTAAGTATTGATGCAAATTATTTAGTTCCATCAATTGAAAATGGTATTGTAATATTTGTTGGTGAAAAAGAAGGATATGGTAATACAATTATAATTGAAGGGGAAAATGATGTAGATATTTGGTATGGAAATTTATCACAAATAAATGTAAAAATGTATGATTATATAAAATCAGGTTCTCTACTTGGGGAAGCCAGTAATAATTTATATTTAGTATTTATGAAAGATGGAAAAATAATGAATTATGAAAATCACATTTAAAATTCATTTTCTTTTTTTTATTAGTGCCTTATTTTGCTTTATGACTGGATTATTTAAAGATTTTATAATATTTACATCAATAATATTGATTCACGAACTTGGGCATATAACAAGTGCTTTAATATTTAACTGGCCAATTGAAAAAATAATTTTATTACCGTTTGGTGGTTTAACTATTTTTAATCAAAAAATTAATTCTAGTTTACTTCAAGAATTTATAATCGCGATAGCAGGGCCAATTTTTCAAATTGTTTTTTTCTTAACAATTGGAAAAAATAGTCAACTATTTACTTATTATCATTATGCAATTTTATTTTTTAATTTAATTCCAATATATCCATTAGACGGTTTTAAAATATTAAATATAATTTTAAACAAAATAATATCTTTTAAATATAGCTATTTAATTTCATTGACTTTTTCAATAATAAATTTTTTATTGCTATTCACATATATATTTTTTAATAAATTAAACTTTCTTTTTTTATTAATCATTTTCTTTTTGATTAAAGCAGTTGTATTGGAATATAAAAATTTTAAATATTTATTTAATAAGTTTCTGTTTGAAAGATATTTGTATAATATTAAATATAAAAAGGAAAAAAGAATTAAAGGTTTAAATTTGTCTTTAATGTATCGTGAAAAAAGCCACATTTTTAAAATTAAAAATAATTATGTTTTAGAAGATGAAATACTTAATAAAATGTTTGACATAAATAGGTAAGTATGATAAAATTACTAATTGTGTAGAGCTCCATCTACAACCGCACAGAAAAGGTTTAAAACGTAAAGTACCTTCATGGCGAGTCTAAGATATTAAGGAGGAATTTATGAAAGCAGTTATAGAAACTGGTGGTAAACAATACTATGTTGAAGAAGGAAGCGAACTTTATATTGAAAAAGTTGTCGCTGAAGCAGGAACAATAATTAACTTTGATCATGTATTAATGTTAAATGGTGTTACTGGAAGACCTTATTTAAATAATGTAGAAGTTACAGCGGAAGTAGTAAAGCATGGCAAAAGTAAAAAGATAAAAGTTTATAAGTATAATTCTAAAAAAAATTATCATAAAACTCAAGGTCATCGCCAACCATATACTAAAATAGTTATTAAAACTATTAAAGAAAAATAAAATGACTAATATTAAAATAGTTAAAAATGATACTATTGATAGTATTGAAATTAGTGGACATGCTAATTATGCTTTAAAAGGTAAGGATATAGTATGTGCAAGTATTAGTAGTATTGTAACAACTACAGTAAATGCATTATTAAGATTAGATAAAAATTCAATTAAATATCAAGTAAAAGACGGTTTTATTAAAATAGATGTATTAAAACATAGTAAAATCATTGATATTTTAATTGATAATATGATTTCTGAACTTCAAGAATTAGCTTGTCAATATAAAAAAAATATAAATATATAAGGAGGTGTATCAATGCCTAAAATGTTAAAACTAAATATACAATTGTTTGCTCATAAAAAGGGGCAAGGTTCTACTAAGAATGGTAGAGATTCTAAAGCTAAAAGATTAGGAGCAAAAGCTGCTGATGGAGAACTTGTTAGTGGAGGAAGTATTATTTATCGTCAACGAGGAACTAAAATTTATCCTGGTAAAAATGCTGGAATTGGAAGCGATGACACTGTGTATGCAAAAATAGAAGGCTACGTTAAATTTGAAAGATTAGGACGTGACCGTAAACAAGCAAGTGTTTATCCAACAAAATAAATCGTATTATTGTATTTTCAATGATACCTTTTTTGTATATCAAAATCAATGAATAAAAGTTTTGATATTAATCATAATAATATTGAATAAGAAAATAAAGGAATGAGAATATGGTAATATTAATTTTATGTATCAAAATATTTTTTGTACGAATATTAGATGTATCTTTAGGTACCGTAAGAATGATTTTCACAGTAAAAGGCAATAATATAATTGCGAGTTTAATCGGATTTGTTGAAGTATTAATATGGTTTTTAATTGTTAAAGAAGCTTTAAATACTGATGAAACTAGTATTTTTATCGCAATAAGTTATGCCTCTGGCTATGCTACAGGAACTTATATTGGTGGAATTTTATCAGAAAAACTTATTAAAGGAACATTAAGTGTTCAAGTGATTCTTAGTAGTCAAGATTATATGATAATTACTAAAATACGAGAAGCTGGATTTGCAGTATCTGTAATTGACATTAAAGGTAAAGATAAAGAAAATGAAAAATACATGTTATTGATTGAAATTGATAAAAATAAAATTAATAAATTGAAATATTTAATTAAATCATTAGATGCCAAAGCTTTTATTGTTGTAAATGAAACTAAAATGGTAGAGAACGGGTTCTTTAAATAGAATATAAAACATATTATTTATTGGGGCGTGAACTATTTTAAACTACTTATGTAGTTTTTTTTGTATTATTATTGATAACTGAACTAGTGTTTGCTATAATGGTTTTAGAAAGGATAGGTGTTTTATGAAAAATAGTATAATAATATGTCCAAATTATATAAAAAATAAAATATTAGAAGAAAATAAATTCTTAGATTGTAAACTTATGTCTATAACTGAATTTATCGAAAAATATATTTACAAATATAAATCCAGTACATTATATTATTTGGCAAATAAATATAATATGAATCCAGATAATGCAAATGTTATTTTAAAAAATTTATACTTTGTCGATTGTAGTGGTACAGCTAAAATTAATTATTTGCTAGAAATAAAAAAGGACTTATTAGATAATGGTTTTTTAATATTTAATAATAATTTCAAAACATTTATTAAAAATAAGAAAATAATTATAAATGGATATCCTAAAACAAAATATTATCAAAAAATATTTTCTATAGTTAGTAATGAAATAATATATGAAAATGAACTAAATAAAAAGAAAGAAAAACAACGTATAACTGAATTTTTTAATATTGAAGATGAAGTAATAAATGTAGCTGAACAAATTACTGATTTATTAACTAAAACAAATATTGATAAAATAAAAATCAATTTGGTTGATTCTGTTTATTATGAAAGTATAAATAAAATATTTGGTTTTTATAATATTCCATATAATTTAAATAATAAAATTTCACTTTATTATTTAGATGAAGTTAAAATCTTTTATAAAAACATTGATAAAAATATCCAAATAAGTGAATTAACTCCTTATTTAAAAAGTTTATCTTTAAGTCAAAATATTTATAATCAAATCATTAATATTATAAATAAGTATGTAGATATAAATCCAGTTGTTAAAGATTTTTATGATATTTTAATTTATGAATTGAAAAACACTTTTTTAATAAAAGATAAATATAAAAATATAGTAGATTTTATTGACATATTTAATTATGATATAAAAGATGATGAATATTATTTTATTATGGGATTTAATCAAAATTGTTTACCTGTTATACATAAAAACGAAGATTATTTAAGCGATAATGAATTAAAACTTTTAAATATTGATACTAGTTATGACAAAAATATTGTTGAAAAGGAACATATTATTAGCATAATTAATAAAACTGCTAATTTGTTTTTATCATATAAATTACAAACACCTTTCTTTAAATATACAGTATCAAATTTAATTGATGAAATAAATTATGAAATAGTAACTGAACAATATAAATATGATAACCAAGCTATTAATGATTTATTATTGGCTAGTCGTTTAGATAATCTGATAAAATATGGCATAAAAAGTCTTGATATTTTTGATTTGTATACTAATTGTTCTATTACCTACAATAATTATAATAATACTTTTAAAAAAATAGAAGAACTTAAAAAAGAGACATTAGAAAATTTTAATTTATCAACAACTAATATGGAAATGTTTTTTCAATGTCAATTCAAATTTTATTTAAGTAGTATTTTAAAAATAAAACCTTTTGAGGAAACTTTAAGTATGAAAATAGGAAATTTATTTCATAAAGTATTACAAATAGTTTATCAACAACAAGATGTTAATTATGAAAAAATTATTGATGAAACCATTTTAACTTATTTTCAAGAGCCTTTAACTAAAAAACAAATTTTTTATAATAATAAATATAAACATATACTTTTGAATTTAATTTTAATAATAAATAAACAATTAAGCAATTCTAAATATCAAAATACTTATCTTGAAGAATGGTTTGATATTAAAAGCAGTAATGATAACGATATTAAAATAGTCGGTAAGATAGATAAAGTAATGACTTTTAATGATGATAATAATACGTATGCCGTTGTTATTGATTATAAAACAGGAGGATTACACAATGATTTTAATAAAGTGATTTATGGACTAGATATGCAATTACTTGTCTATTTATATTTATTAAAAAGTAAGATTTCTAATCCTATTTTTACAGGAATGTATTTACAACCAGTTTTATATGAACCTATTAAATCTTTAAAAAACAAAACATATAATGAGTTAATATATAATAATTCTAAATTAAATGGCTATACTAATAGTTTGATAAAATTATTATTTAATTTTGATAGTAACTATGCAAATGAATCATTTATAAATTCCTTAAAAATGAAAAAAGATGGAGATTTTTATGCTTATTCAAAAGTTTTATCCCATGACCAAATTAATAAATTATTAAATATTGTTGAAAAAAATATTAACGAAGTTATTAAAAGCTTAAAAAGTAGAGATTTTATAATTAATCCTAAAAAATTAGGTGGTAAAAATATTAGTTGTGAATTTTGTGAATTTAAAGATATTTGTTATATGACTAATAATGATTTAGTAAATTTAAAAGAATATAAAAATTTAGAATTTTTAGGTGGTGAAGACAATGATACCAAATAAACCAATTAACACATTTTGGACAGACGAACAGTGGCAAGCTATTTATGAAAGTAATCAAAACATAATTGTTAGTGCAGGAGCCGGAAGCGGCAAAACAGCAGTTTTAACTGAACGAGTAATTGAAAAATTAAAACAAGGAATTAATATAGATAACTTAATCGTTTTAACATTTACTAATGCGGCAGCTTTTGAGATGAAAGAAAGAATTAAAAAGAAAATCAAGCATATTCCTACTTTAAAAGAACAATTAAATTTAATTGACCAAGCTTATATTACAACTTTTGATAGTTTTAGTTTATCTATTGTAAGAAAATATCATTATCTTTTAAATTTAACTAAAGATATCAATATAATTGATAATATCCTTCTTTCTATTAAGAAAAAAGAAATAATAGACGATATATTTATGAAGTCTTATGAAAACCCTTTGTTTTTAAAACTTATTGATACTTTTACGACTAAAGATGATGAAAAAATAAAAAAAGTAATTGATGAATTAAATAGTAAATTAGATAGTATTTGTCAAAAACAAAATTATTTAGATAATTATATAAATGAGCATTATAGTGAATCTTTTATCAATAATCAAATAAGTAATTATATTTTATTATTAGAAAAAAACAAAAATCTTATTTTTGTGTTAATAAATAGAATTAAAGAATTAGTTACTAGTGATATTTTATTTGAATTTATTTCTAATATAGAAGATAGTTTTATTAACTTAAAAAGTGCTAAAGAATATTCTGATTACTTATTTATGAATAATTACAAATTACCAGTATTTATTCGTAATAAGAGTGTTGATGATCCTGAATTAGAAAGAATAAAACAATATTATGCAAAATTAAAGAGCTATGTTGATGAATTAACTTCTCTTGTAGATTATGATTCAAAAGCAGAAATCTATAATGAAATAATGGAAACCAAAATTTATGCAGAGGCTATTATTGATTTAATAAAAAAATATGATTTTAATATTAATCTTTATAAAAAAGAACATAATGCTTTTGAATTTAATGATATAATGCGTTTTAGTATTGAAATATTAGAAAATAATCCTAATATTTTAAAAGAGATAAAAGATACTACAAAAGAAATAATGATTGATGAATACCAAGATACTAATGATATTGGCCAATATTTTTTATCTTTAATTAGTAATAATAATTTATATATGGTGGGAGATATTAAACAAGCTATTTATAAATTTAGAAATGCTAACCCTAATATATTTACCAACACTTATTATTCTCTTAAAAATTCTAATGTAGGATTAGCGCTTGATTTAAATAAAAATTTCCGCTCACGAAAAGAAGTTATCAAAGGAATTAATTTAATATTTAGTCATATTATGGATAGTTTTATCGGGGGAGTAAATTATAATGATAATCAAAAATTAATTTATGGTAATATTGATTATACTGAAAGTGAACAAAACAACAATTTAGAAATACTTGATTATAGTTATCAAGATAAAATTTATTCAAAAGATGAAATCGAAATATTTATTATAGCTGATGATATAATAAATAAAATTAAAAATAAATATAAAATTTTTGATAAAAGCATCAATACAACAAGAGATGTTAACTATAATGATTTTGTGATATTACTTGATCGAAAAACTAGTTTTGATTTATATAAAAAAATATTTGAATATAAGGGGATTCCATTAATTATTCATAAAGATGAAACATTTTCTTATTCAAACGAAATATATGCTATAAAAAACTTATTAAAACTAATAAATATATTTAAAGTTAAAGATTTTAGTCACTTAAAATATTCTTTTATGAGTGTAGCTCGTTCTTATTTATTAGAATATGACGATGATTTAATTTATAAAAATATTGATAATATTTTAAATTGTAAAGAGTTTAAAAGTGTTATTGAAAAATTAAATTACTTAGCTACTTTTTCAAAAGATAATTCTTTAAGTGAACTATTAACAGAAACCTATAAAATTTTTAATATATATTTAAAGTCAATTAAAATAGGTAATGTTGAGGAAGTTAATACAAAATTAGATTATTTAATTAATATTAGTCGAAATTTAGAAAATTTTGGTTATGATTTAAATGATTTTATTAATTATTTTGATGAAATGACAACTTTAAAAACGGATATTTCATTTAATTCATTAAAAGATAATAAACAAAATGCAGTTAATATTATGACTATTCATAAATCGAAAGGATTAGAATTTCCTATTTGTTATTTAGCTAATCTTTATAAAGAATTTAACGCAAGAGATATTCATGATAACTTTTTATTTGATAATGAAATTGGTATTATTTGTCCTACATTTAATGAAGGAATAAAAGATACTATTTATAAAAAATTAGTTAAAGATAACTATTTAAAAGAAGATATTTCAGAAAGAATAAGAGTTCTTTATGTTGCTTTAACAAGAGCTAAAGAAAAATTAATCATAGTGTCTAATTTAAATGACCTTGTTTCTTTAGAATTACCACGAGTAAATAATATTGTCAATGATTTAGAAAGACTAAAATATAAAAGTTTTCAAGATATATTATTATCAATTAAAGATATTATTAAACCATTTATTATAAAAGTTGAATATAACGTTAATAAAGATTATGATTTATTAAAAAAAACTAATTATCATGAATTATTAAAGACAAATGATACTAAATATACTTACAAAACCGTTAATATTGAAAAAAGCAAAACAAATAAAATCATTTATTCAACCCAAGTAAATGAAATTATTACAAATGATTTTTTAGAAATAGGTAAAAACATTCACGAGGTACTAGAATATCTTGATTTTAATAATTACTACCTTGATTTAAATAATTATGAATTAGACGAAAAGATAAAAGAAAAAATAAAAAAATTATTTACAATGCCTTTTATGAAAAATATTAGTAGTGCAAAAATATATAAAGAATTACCAATTGATAGTGGAATAATTGACTTACTAATTGAAAACGAAAAAATTATTATTGTTGATTATAAAATCATGGAAATCAATAAAGAAAGCTATAAAAATCAAATTAAAAATTATATGAAATATATTAAAATTATCTCTAACAAAGAAGTAGAAGGATATTTATATTCAATTATAAATTGTGAATATATTAAAATTGATGAAATATAAATTAGAATTTTTTGATTTTATAACTTATGAAAAAAAATATTCAATTAATACTATTAATAATTATAAAAGGATAATTGATGAATATTTACTGTTTTTAAACAAAGAAAATATAGATATTATTGATGCCGATAATAAAGTGATTAGAAATTATTTAAGAGAATTATATAATAAAAATTATGCAAAAAAAACACAGTGTTTATATATTAGTGGATTAAGAAGTTTTTATAGATATTTATTAAAAAAAAGAATAATTAAAACCAGTCCTATGTTATTAATAAAAAATCCAAAATTAGATAAAAGTACCCCTAAATTTTTATATTACAATGAACTTGAAATGGTTTTTAATGCTATTGATAAAACAACTTTACTTGGTATAAGAGATAACTTGATTTTAGAACTTTTGTATTCTACTGGTGTAAGAGTTAGTGAACTTGTTAATATTCACTTAAAAGATATTAATTATTATGATTTATCAATTAGAATTATTGGTAAAGGTAATAAAGAACGAATTGTTTTGTACGGAGAAGCTTTAGTTGATGCTTTAAACTTATATTTAAATCTTTCTAGAAATAAATTAATAAAAACTAATACAGATATTTTATTGCTTAATAAAAATGGGACCCCCTTAACCGATCGTGGTGTAAGACTAATAATAGATAATATTGTTTTAAAAACATCACTAAAGCAAAAGATTAGTCCTCATACAATTAGACATACATTTGCTACACATTTATTAAAAGATGGAGCTGATTTAACAACGGTTCAAGAACTTTTAGGGCATACAAGCTTATCCGCAACACAAGTATATACACATGTAACAAACGAGCAATTAAGAAAAGTATATTTTGATTGCCATCCAAGAGCAAAGGAGTAAAAATGAAAGAATTAAATTTTAAACATGGAAATGGAAAAACCACTGATTTATGTCTTAATGCTTATCAATTTAGATTGTTAGGAACCAAAGTAATAATAATGAATGCAACTAATCAAACCTTAATTTCTAAAATAGAAGAAAATGGTGTCAGATTACTTAGAGCTGATATTGATGCCCAGTTTGACAGTGAGCTTCTTTTTGAAAAAGCTATTAAATTTAAAGAAGATAATGTAAGTACTATATTTGTTGATAATGCAGAATACTTAAAAAAAGAAGATGTAGAACAATTATTTTACATTGCAAAAATATTAAATATTCCTGTTTATTGCTATGGAAATCGTACAATTGATGGTTGTACATCAGAAGGTTCAATTAGATTAATGGAGCTTGCTAATAATATTGAAAGAGCAAATGGAATAACTAATACAGTTCATCAATCACGATTACAATTTTATTACGGAGCTATGAATTGTAAAAAAACCACCAAATTATTAATTAAAAGTAAAGAATTAGAGGCTAAAGGGCTTAAAATTTTTACGATTAGACCTAGTGCTGATCGTGATGCGATTAATATTACATCGCGAATTGGATTAAAAAGAAAAGCTGATTTAGTTGTTAATAAAGAAAGATTATATGGTTTAGGTCAATACTTATATGCTTCACATATTAATTATATTTTGATTGATGAAGCTCAGTTTTTAAGCGAAGAACAAATAGAGGATTTATATAAAATTAATAGAGATTATAATATACCAATTGAATGCTATGGATTGAGAACTGATTTTTTAATTCATGCATTTTCTGGTAGTAAAAGATTATTAGAAATAGCTGATGATTTGATTTGTTTAAAAATTGCTTGTGGTTGTTCTAATCATAATGATGTTATTTTTAATTTTAGACAAACTATTGATGGAAGTTTTTTGAAAGCAGGTAATCAAATCGCAATTGATAACACTAGCAATTACAAATATGTTTCTGTATGTGAAGAATGCTATATTACTGATTTTTTAGGAATTGATATAAATAGTCCAAAAAAACTTGTCAAAATGTTAGAAGAAAAATTTTAACTCATTAAAAATTAAAAAAAAGTAACAAAAACACAAAATACACTTTTTTTTTCATTAAAAATTTGTTAAAATAATAATGTACTAGAGGAGGAAAATAAATGGGAAAATTTGTATATGCTTTTGAAGAAGGCAACAAAGACATGAAAAATTTACTTGGTGGTAAAGGAGCAAATCTTGCAGAAATGACAACAATTGGCTTACCAGTTCCAAGAGGATTTACAGTTACAACTGAAGCTTGTAATAAATATTATGATGATCTTAAAGTTATAAGTGAAGAAGTAAAAAAAGAAATATTTAGTAATTTAACTAATCTTGAATTAAAAACCGGAAAAAAATTAGGCGATTATTCTAACCCTTTATTAGTAAGTGTTAGAAGTGGTGCTAGAGCATCAATGCCTGGTATGATGGATACTGTTTTAAATTTAGGATTAAATGATGAAGTAGCAAAAGGATTTGCTGAATCAACTAAAAATCCAAGATTTATTTATGATTCTTATCGAAGATTTATTCAAATGTTTGCAGATGTTGTAAAAGGATATCCAAAATCTTCATTTGAAAGATTATTAGATCAAATTAAAACTGAAAAAGGAGTTAATTTTGATACTGATTTAACAGCTGAAGATATGATGGAAGTAGTAAGCAAATTTAAAATAGTTTATAAAGAACTAGCTAAGGTAGATTTTCCACAAGACCCTAAAGAACAACTAATTGAGGCAGTTACTGCTGTATTTAGAAGTTGGAACAATGAAAGAGCTATAATATATAGAAGAATGAATGATATTCCAAGTTTATGGGGAACAGCTGTAAATATTCAAGAAATGGTTTATGGTAATCGTGGTAATGATTGTGGAACAGGTGTTGCTTTTACACGTAATCCAGCAACTGGAGAAAATAAATTGTATGGTGAATATTTAATTAATGCACAAGGTGAAGATGTTGTAGCAGGAATTCGTACACCACAACCAATTTCAACATTAGAAAATATAATGCCTGATGTATATAAACAATTTAGTGAAATTGCTCATATATTAGAAAATCATTACAAAGATATGCAGGATATGGAATTTACTATAGAAAGTGGAAAATTGTTTATGCTACAAACTCGTAATGGAAAAAGAACTGCACAAGCAGCTTTAAAAGTAGCAGTTGATTTAGTAAATGAAGGAATGATTACTAAAGATGAAGCAATTTTAAAAGTTGAACCAAAGCAATTAGACCAATTGTTACATCCAAACTTTGATAAAAAAAGTTTAGAAGCTGCTGAAATACTTGCAAACGGACTTGCAGCATCACCTGGTGCTGGAACGGGAAGAATTTATTTTACAGCATTAGACGTAAGTAATGCTAAAAGTAGAGGTGAACAAACTTTATTAGTTAGACTAGAAACTTCCCCTGAGGATATTCAAGGTATGAGTGATGCTAATGGCATTTTAACTATTCGTGGAGGAATGACAAGTCATGCAGCAGTTGTTGCTCGTGGAATGGGAAGATGTTGCGTATCTGGATGTGGTGATCTTAAGATAGATGAAACTAATAAAACATTGACAACAAAAAATGGGTTAACATTTAAAGAAGGCGATTATATGAGCCTTGATGGAACAACAGGCAATGTATATGGTGTTCAAATTAAAACTGTTGAACCAGAAATAAGTGGAGACTTTCAAACTTTTATGACATGGGTTGATGAAACAAGAAAACTTCAAGTTAGAGCTAATGCCGATACGCCAAAAGATGCTAAACAAGCACGTAAATTTGGTGCTGAAGGAATTGGATTATGTCGTACTGAGCATATGTTTTTTGAAAAAGAACGAATATTTAATTTTAGAAAAATGATTTCTGCAGAAACTATTGAACAAAGAGAAAAAGCATTAGAAAATATTCTTCCATATCAAAGAAGTGACTTTGAACAATTATTTGAAGCAATGGAAGGTGATCCTGTAGTAATTCGTTACTTAGATCCTCCATTACATGAATTTTTACCTCATACTGATGTAGAAATAAAGCCTTTAGCAGAAAGCTTAGGAATAAGTTTTGAAAGTTTGAAAAACCGTATTGAATTATTAAAAGAATTTAATCCAATGATGGGGCACCGTGGTTGTCGTTTAGCTGTAACATATCCTGAAATTGCTAGGATGCAAACAAGAGCAGTAATAGAAGCAGCTATTAATGTAAATAAAAAGGGAATGAGTATTATTCCGGAAATAATGATACCATTAGTATGTGAAGTTAAAGAATTAAAATATGTTAAAAATATTGTTTGCGAAACTGCTGATGCAATTATAAAAGAAGCAGGAGTTAATTTAAAATATCATGTAGGTACAATGATTGAAATTCCAAGAGCAGCATTAACTGCAGATTTAATTGCTAAAGAAGCAGAATTCTTTAGTTTTGGAACTAATGACTTAACACAAATGACATTTGGATTTTCAAGAGATGATGCTTCAAAATTTTTAAAAGATTACTATGATAATAATATATTTGAAAGTGATCCATTTGCAAAAATTGATCAAACTGGAGTTGGCCAATTAATTGAAATGGCTGCTATAAAAGGTCGTAGTGTTCGTCCTAATATCCATTTAGGAATATGTGGTGAACATGGTGGCGAAGCAAGTAGTGTAGAGTTTTGTCATAAAATAGGGCTTAATTATGTATCATGCAGTCCTTATAGAGTACCTTTAGCTCGTTTAGCTGCTGCTCAAGCTGCAGTAAAAGAAAAAATGCAAAAAATGTAAATTAAAAAAAAAGTTAAATTGACGTTTAACTTTTTTAATATCATTAAAAACTTAAATTCATATAAAAAACTGTATGAAAAATAATTATAAACTAATTAGATAGTGTATTAAAAAAAATATATATACAGAAATAGAAAAGAATAATTATGAATTTAACATATGAGATTTTAATCATATATTTTTCTTAATCAATTGTTTTAAAAATAATAATATGTTAAAATATATTTAGAAGCTGGTGTTGATATGAAAAAAAAATCAATTTATATGGGAATAACTTTATTAATTGTAATAATTATAATAAGTGGTTTTTGGTATATTAATAGTAATAATAAAACAGACAACAAAATTATTATTGAAAATAACACAATAGTTTTAAAAGAAAAAGCTAATTATACAATTAGAGCTTTAACTTACCCTAAAAAAGAACAATTAACATTTTTAAGCCAAAATAGTGATATTGTATCAATAGATAATGATGGTAATTTAGATACTTTAAAAGAAGGAACTGCTAAAATTAAAATAAG